>JANMQN010000014.1:0-27419 GCA_031370535.1 Sphingomonadales bacterium
GAAGCGCGCGAGCTGTTTCGAAAAGCCGCCAAAAAGAGGGACAATGTCGATCTTGTGCTGGCCGACGGGCGCATCATGAGCGCCAAACTGGCTGCCCGTCAGGCGCTCGCAACCGTTCAAGTCGGGCTTGCCTCGCGCTAATCAAGAAATATCTCAGATGTTGAAAAAGCGGGCCTGCGTTGCCCGCTTTTTTGGTTGCACAACAGTCGAATGCGGCTCGCACTGCGGATGTCACATTACTGACCCATTACATTCTTGAAATCGCAATACGATAAACACAGCGCCGTCACAGGGGGCTCCTAACTGCAGCCTCGACAACGGGTGGCGCGTACGCTGATTCGCCGCTGGTCCGTTGCATATGCCTGAAAGCAGGCGCCTGAATTTTGTTGCGGAGAATCATAATGTTAGATCCTAAACTGCGCGGTATAGTCTACGCGACTGCTGCTGCCGCTCTCGTGTCCGCTTGCGGCGCAGACGATATTGCATCGCCTGGTACCGGCGGAAATATCACGATCAATAACCCGGCTCCTCCGCCTCCGCCCCCGCCCCCGCCCCCGCCGCCTGCGACGGTGACGCCTGCCGGCGGATGCCCCACCATTTTGGACGCGCAAGGTCTGACCGATAGCGGAACCATCACCGGTCCGACCGGAACCTACCGCGTCTGCACATTGCCTGCTCGTCTGAACACCAGCAGCACACTGCCAAAAATTGCTGGTGTTCTGTACCGTCTCGGTGGTCGCGTCGATGTCGGTACCGACCAAGGCCCGGCGTCGACCAATAACGTTGTTACCTTAACCATCGATCCCGGCGTTGTCGTATTCGGCGGCACCGGCGTGTCCTGGTTGAACGTCAATCGCGGTAACCGGCTTAACGCCATTGGCACCGCTGCACTCCCGATCGTATTCACCAGCCGCGACAACGTTCTTGGCCTGAACAGCGATAGCTCGATAGGCCAATGGGGCGGGGTCGTTCTGAACGGTCGGGCACCGATAACCGATTGTGCGGCGCCTGCTGCCACTCCGGGCACCATTGCTTGCGAACGTCAAGTCGAAGGCGCAGTTGACCCGGCGCTCTATGGCGGCGCGAACTCGGCCGATAACAGCGGCCGCTTGAGCTATGTGCAAATTCGGTATTCCGGTTTCGTCCTCTCGGGCAACTCGGAGTTGCAGGCGTTGACCACCGGCGGAACCGGCAGCGGGACCATTCTGGACCACATCCAGTCGTTCAACAGCTCGGACGATGGCGCAGAGTTCTTCGGCGGCACCGTCAACATGAAATATTTCGTTTCGATCGGCGCCGACGATGACAACCTCGATACCGACGTGGGCGTCAAAGCGAACTTCCAATATGTCTTGGCGGTGCAACGCCAGGGCGCCGGCGACTCGATGATCGAAGCCGACTCGGATAACGCGCTCGATGGCAACACACCACGCCAGAATACGCGCCTGTCGAACTTCACGTTCATCCAGCGCAACAACACCGGCAATCTTACCGCAATCCTGTTGCGCGGTGGCACAGACTATACGCTGGCTAACGGCGTGATTGTCAGCCCGAATACATCCTGCTTGCGCATCAGCCGCCCGCAGACAGCTTCGGCGACGGTCGATGCGACTATCGATGAAGCTGGTGCACCGGTTGTGCGTTCGGTTGTCGCCCAATGCGGTACGCCTGCATTTGTCGGCTTGAACGGCGTGACCGATGCGCAGGTATCGGCGATCTTCGGTTCTGGCTCGAACAACAACAACAGCGCGTTTACGCCGACCTTGTCGTCGTTGTTTATCAACGGGGCTAGCGAGACCGCAGTGCCTGCTTTCAATGCAAGTACGATCGCTGCGTTCTTCGATGCCACCACTTATATCGGTGCTGTCCGCGATTCGAACGACACATGGTACGCTGGTTGGACATGCAACAGCGCTACCGCCACACTTGGCACAAGCGTAACGGGTCTTTGCACCTCCCTGCCGACCTTCTGATAGGCGGCAACTGATTGGGGTGGGGTGCGCATAAATGACGCACCCCGCCCCTTTTTTGAATGATAAAAAGGGAAAGATAATGTTGAAGCCATTGGGGGCAATCAGCCTGTTGCTTTTGACGTCGGCACTCGTCTCGCCATCGGTGGCGTTTGCGCAAAATGCCGAGCCGGAGCAGGCCGAAACGACGGACGCGCAGGGGCCAGATCAGGCCCCGTCGGCAACCGAAAATGCCGAAGGACAAGCCGATCCGGCAGCCGAAGCAGCGACACCCGAGGAAGAGGAAGTCGATGTTTCCATTCCCGGCGAGGAAATAGTCGTTCGTGGCTATCTTGATCGCAATATTTCCAAGAACGCCCCGCAAGTTGTCTCGGTTCTGTCGAGCGCCGATATCGAGCGCACAGGTGAGGGCGACATTGCAGGAGCTTTGGCACGCGTGACCGGCCTTTCGGTGGTTGGAAACGGTTTCGTGTATGTGCGCGGCTTGGGTGACCGCTACTCGCTCGCCTTGCTCAACGGTTCGCCATTGCCAAGCCCCGAGCCGCTCAAGCGCGTCGTCCCGCTCGACCTTTTCCCGACCAGCGTCATTGCCTCGTCGCTGGTGCAGAAAACCTATTCGGCCAACTTCCCCGGCGAGTTCGGCGGCGGCGTCATCAACCTGACGACCAAGGCTATCCCGCGCGAGCCGTTCCTGACCATCGGCGGCGACATCAGCATCAATGGTGAAACCACCAATCAGTTGGGCTACACTTATTATGGCAGCTCGCAGGACTGGAGCGGTTTCGACAACGGCAACCGCGATCTTCAGCCTGCACTCCGTGCCTATCTTGCCAGCGGGCAGCGGATCAGCGCAGGCAACGTCGATACGCAAGCCATCGCTGGACAGCTCGTCACCGGACGAAATGCCGTAATTCAGCGTAACAAGAATCTTCCCCCCAATGGCTCGGCTACCGTCACTGGCGGCACCAACTGGGAGATTGGCGACGATGCGACGCTCGGCGTTATCTTCAACGCCGGATATAGTAACAAATGGCGCACGCGCGAAACGATCCAGCAAACGGCTTCGACGCTCGACCTGAGCCAGAAGGAGCTGGATTTTACGCGAGTCATTACCGACAATCGCATCGTCGTAAACGGGCTTGTCGGCTTCGGTATCGAAGCCGGCGAGCAGAAAGTGCGCTGGACCAACCTGTTTATCCGCGACACGCTGAAGCAGGCGCGTCTCGGTGTCGGGACACGGCAGACCACATCACCCACTGCGACTTTGATGCAGCAGGATACCGCATGGTTCGAACGGCAGTTGGTAGATTCGCAACTGGTCGGCGAATTCAAATTGTCGCCCGATGTGAATCTTAGCTTTCGGGTGGCCTATGCCAATTCGAAACGTGAGGCGCCCGACGAGTTCAGCTTCGAATATTATCGTAGCAACATCGCCTCCGATCCATATGGCAAGCTGTTCATCAACCGTCTCAACAACGGCCAGCAGGGCAGCGCCGAGGTCAGTTATTCTTACCTCAATGAAGACCTTTGGGCAGGCGGCCTCGACCTTTCGGTGAAAGTCACGCCAGACATCACCACGACTTTCGGCTACGCCTATAGCGAAACCACTCGCCGCACCGAGCGCCGCGATTTTCAGTTCGTCGCTCCTGGCGGCACGCCGATCGCACCAGCGTTGTTCCGCCCCGACTTCCTATTGCAGCCTGATGTCATCGATTTTTACAACATCGCGCTGATCGACACCAACGAGGCCAACCCGGTTTTCGATGCCCGTTTGCTCAACAACGCATTTTACGGCCAGATGCAGGCGTTCATCACGCCTGAGATCAGCCTGAACATCGGCGTCCGTTACGAAATTGCGAAGCAGACGGTAGAACCTGTGCAGGTTTTCAGTACACCGACGGCATCGCTTGCCTCAACCAGCCTCAACAAAAGTTACTGGCTTCCCGCAGCGACGCTGACCTGGGACATCAACGACCAGATGAAATTCCGGCTAAGCGGGTCGAAAACCATAGCCCGGCCGCAGTTTCGCGAGCTAATCTTCCAGAATTATTACGACACCGATTCGAACCGTCTGTTCCGAGGTAACCCGTTCCTTACGGACAGCCAGCTGTATAATGCCGAGGCGCGGTATGAATGGTATTTCGATCGCGACCAACGCTTTACGGTGGCAGGTTTCTTCAAGCGTCTTGATAAGCCGATCGAGTCATTTTCGAGCTTCGACGACAACTCTGTGATCACCAGCTTTGCCAATGCCCCAAAGGCCGACCTCTACGGTGCGGAAATCGAAACCCAGAAATATTTCGACCTTTCTGGTCTGGGTGAAGCCGGCTTCTTCTCGACGCGGCGCGCGGTGGTTATTGCCAACTACACCTACACGCAGTCGAAAATCAGCGTCAAAGACGGCGATCGCGTTTCGGTTTTCAATTCAAATGCGACACAGGCTAATGAATTTTTCCGCAACGGTTCGCCGCTTACCGGGCAGTCCGATCATCTCGTCAACCTGCAACTTGGACTTGAAGATACCGAGCGCCTGTCACAGCAAACCATATTGCTGACCTATGCCAGCGAACGCGTGACTAGTCGCGGTGCTTCGGGCCAACCCGACATCAAAGAAAAGCCAGGGTTCCAGCTCGATTTTGTCGCCCGCGAAGGATTCACTGTCTGGGGCAAGGAAGCCGAACTGAAATTCGAAGCGCGCAACCTGACCAACACCAAATATCAGGAATTCCAGGAAAGCGGCGATAACATCATTTATTATAACCGCTACAAGCAGGGGATCAGCGCGTCGATCGGCGTCGAGATCAACTTCTAAAGCTTTTACAGCCCCCCACTCACGGCGGCATATCTTCATTGATATGCCGCCGTAATTTTTTGGCGGTGACAGTGACTGTTGCCATTACGTCGTGTCACCAATCTGTCATTTTACCGTCATTCACGAGTCACAACACCGCCTTAGCTCCGCATTTGATTGACAGAATCACCGGGGGACAAAGTGGCAAATTCGTTGGCGGAAAGGGTAAGGTTGCAATCGCGCCGGATCACTTCCGTGCCGATTGCCTCTCTCGTCCTTGGCGTGCTTGCCTTATTGCTGTCGTTCCAGACTGCACGGCTGTTTTGGTCGGTACTCACTCCTGTAGGTCCGCTTGGCAATTGGCGCTCGGCGCCCGTAAATATTGTGCCTCCCTCAGAGCGGGCCGCTTTGTTCTCCGGATTTGATCCGTTCTTTCGCAACGATGCTGTGGCTGCTGGCACCGACAATGTGACATCGCTCAGTCTGAAGCTGTTCGGCATTCGGTCGAATGAAAGCTCGGGCGGCGGTTCCGCTATTATCGCTGGGGAGGATGGCATCCAGAACAGCTTTGCGGTCGGTGAAGAAGTGGCGCCGGGCGTGACACTGGACTCGGTCGCGTTCGACCATGTGATATTATCGCGGGGCGGCGTGAAGGAATCGCTTTACATCGACCAGTCGGTCCCTGCGGAAACCGTGAACCCCGCTGCGACGCCTGCATCCGGCACGCCGTCGACTACATCTACAGATGGCGGTGTCGGATTGAACGCCGAAACACTGCAAAAATCCGTCGGCTTTGCCCCAAGGAACGAAGGCGGACGCGTGACCGGACTTGTCCTGCAGCCACGCGACGACGGCACTATGCTGCGCATGGCCGGATTTCGGGCGGGCGATGTTGTCGTTACCGTCAATGGCCGCCCAGTGTCCTCGGCTGCCGATATCGCCTCCCAACTCCGGCCCGGAGCCCGCCTCAGCGTCGAAGTCGAACGTGGCGGGTCGAAGGTTCCCATCGCCTTGAATCTGGAACAAATGTGATCCGCAAACTTACCCTCATGCTCGCCACAACGGCGCTGATTTTTACCGCTCCCATTGCCGCGCAGCAAACTCTGAATGTGCGCGATGCCGATATTCGGGCCTTCGTGCAGGATGCCGCACGTGTCACTGGCCAAACTTTCATTGTCGATGGCCGCGTTACCGGAAAAGTGTCGGTCGTGACTGACCGCCCCTTGTCACGTTCTGAATATTTCGAGGTGTTTTTGTCGACACTGCGCGCTAATGGGCTGGTCGCGATCCCGATGCGTGGCGGGGGCTATCGGATCCAGCCATCCGATGGGGCCGCAACCCAACCGTCCCGGGTCGGCAGCCGTGCCGCCGCTCCAAGCCAATTTGTTACCGAAGTATTCCGGCTACGGTCGATTGACGCAACGACGGCGGTCGAAACACTGCGCCCGCTGATTAGCCGTGAGGGTTCGATTACGGCAAACCGTAACGCTAACAGTCTAGTGGTTGCCGATTATGCCGATAACATCAGGCGTATCCGCGAGTTGGTTCGCCAGATTGATCGTGACAGTGCTGCAAGCCAGATTGTAACGCTCGACAATGCAGGCGCGCGCGAAATCGCTACCGCATTGCAAGGGCTTGCCGGACAAGGCGGCGGCGAAGGTGGGCGTTCGCCAGTCTCGGTTGCTGCGATTGACAGCAGCAACGCGATTGCGTTGCGCGGGGACCCTACTTCGGTGGCGCGCTTTGCCGCGATGGCCAAGCAGCTGGATGCCCGCGCGCAATCGGGTGCCGAAATACGCGTTTACCGGCTCGAACACGCCAATGCGGCCACCTTGCTTGAGACGGTGCAGTCGTTGATCGGCGGGCAAAATAATGCGTCGCAAGGCAGCGAATTGCCGCCGATTGCAGCCGCTCCTGCCAATGGAGGCGGCGCAACCGCGCCTGCGCCGACGCCAGTGGTTGCTGCAGCATCGGGCTCAGGCATGAACGCGCTCGGCGGCCGCGGCCCTGTTGTCGTGACCCGCTACGAAGGCACGAATGCTTTAATCATTGCCGCCAATCCCGAAATGCAGCGGACACTAGGCGAGCTGATCCGGCAGCTCGATACCCGACCCGAACAGGTGCTTGTCGAGGCGATAGTTGTCGAAATAGGAAATGATGCGGCAAAGAAGCTTGGCGTGCAATTCTTGGTCGGCGGCAAGAACGCGCCATTTGCGGCAACCAATTACTCGAATGCTACGCCCAACATACTAACCATCGCCGGCGCAATTGGGGCAGAAGAGCTGACGCGCACGACAACTACGGTCAACGGCAACACAACGACAACGTCGACCAACAGCGCGCTTGGCGACAGCTTGCAGGAAGCAGCAGCGGCCTCGATCCTGAGCGCGACCGGCGGTTTTGGCGGTTTTGCACTTGATATCGGAAAAAATGCGATTTTTGGAACGATTATCAACGCGATTGCATCTGATACAGAATCCAACTTGCTCGCGACGCCGCATATCGTGACGCTCAACAATCAGAAGGCGAAGTTTCTGGTGGGGCAGGAAGTTCCCGTCAGTACAGGCGAGCAGCTCTCCGCAAACTTTGAAAATGCCTTCCGCACAGTGCAACGCCAAGAGGTCGGCATCAAGCTCGAGGTCACGCCGCAAGTCAACGCTCAGGGCGATGTGAAGCTATTCCTCAAGCAGGAAGTGTCGAGCGTCGCTGGCCCCGTGTCCTCGCGGTCGAGCGATCTCATCCTCAACAAACGTGAATTTGAAACCACGCTGACCGTGGGCGACGGACAGCTGCTCGCAATTGGCGGTTTGCTCAACGACGACGAACGCCGGACTATCGAGCGCATTCCGTTGTTGAGCGATATCCCGATCATCGGCGAACTATTCAAATCGCGCAGCAAAAGCCGCAGCAAGACCAACCTCATGGTCTTCATCCGCCCGACGATCTTGCGGAGCCGCGCCGATGGCGATGTGATGACCGCGCGCCGTTACGATTATGTCCGGGGGATGCAACTCGCGCGCAATCCCGACAGCGAGCCGAGCATCGACGAACTACTGCGCGATTATATGGGCGCTGTTCCGCCAGTATCGCCGGATGTCGGTGCGGGGGATATCATAATCGGCGCAACTGACAAACTCGAGCGGCCAGCGACAGGCGGTGCGTTGCAACCCGCCGAGGTGCCGCCCAGCAATATCTCCACGACCAATGGGAACGGCCAATGATCATCCGGCGCGGCGGAGCTGATGTGACGGAAGCAACGCCTGCTGAGGTGGCCGAAGCGCTTGTTGCAGTGCCGAGCCCGCCGCTGCTCGACTTGCCCTATAATTTTGCAAAAACCCATGGTGTCGTGCTGCGGCACGAGAACGACAGCCGTATCGTGGTCGCGATGCGCGAAGGTGCGGACCCGTTGATGCTGCTCGAAGTTCGCCGCTATCTCGCGATGCCGTTCGATGTCGAGATGGCCGATAACGCAACATTCGACCGCTATCTGTCCGACCATTATGCCATGGACGGATCGGCGGCGGCTATGGCCGGCTCGATTGGTACCGGCGACAGTGATTTGCTGTCCGATATGCTGCCAAGCGCAGACGATCTGCTCGACAGCGCCGACGACGCTCCCGTCATCCGTTTGATCAACGGAATCATTGCCGAAGCGGTAAGGCAGGGTGTCTCCGACATCCATGTCGAGCCTTATGAAACCGGGCTAGTTGTGCGGATGCGGACCGACGGCGTGCTGCAGGAGCGTCTTCGCCTTCCCGCCAATGTCGCACCGGTGGTGGTAAGCCGGATCAAGGTCATGGCGCGGCTCGACATTGCCGAGCGTCGTATCCCGCAGGATGGGCGGATTGGACTTACGCTTGGCGGCAAGCTGGTAGACGTGCGCGTGTCGACGCTACCCAGTCGTGCAGGTGAACGTGTGGTAATGCGCATACTCGACAAGGAAAATGCGGGCATTTCGCTCGATCTGCTCGGAATGTCCGACGACGCGCTCAAGATACTGCGCGACGCGTTGGCCGAGCCCAATGGCATCATCCTTGTGACGGGCCCGACCGGATCGGGCAAAACCACGACTCTCTATGCTGGCCTGAAGCGCCTGAACGACGGTACACGCAATATTCTCACAGTTGAAGATCCAGTCGAATATGCGGTCGAAGGTATTGGCCAGACTCAGGTCAACGCCAAGGTCGGGATGACCTTTGCCGCTGGCCTGCGTGCCATATTGCGGCAGGACCCCGACGTCGTGATGGTCGGCGAAATCCGCGACCGCGAGACCGCTGATATCGCGGTTCAGGCTGCGCTCACCGGGCATCTTGTGCTGACCACCGTGCACACAAACGACGCGCTAGGCGCTATTACGAGGATGCGCGACATGAAGGTCGAGCCATTCCTTCTCGCCTCCACATTACGCGCGGTGATTGCCCAGCGGCTGGTGCGGCGACTGTGCCCCACGTGCCGCGAGCCGGTTCAGGCCGATGGCAGCGTCGCATCTTTGCTCGGTTTCGACCGAGGCACTGTGGTCTACAAGGCGGTCGGCTGTGCCGAATGCAACAGCACCGGCTATCAAGGGCGGATCGGCGTATTCGAGGCGGTACGGATCGACGATGCGCTCCGCCGCCTGATCAACGATGGCGGCGACGAGGCGATCCTGTCGCGTCATGCATTCCTGAACCAGCCGAACCTGAGCGCCGCCGCACGCAAGTTGGTCCGGTCAGGCGACACCACGCCCGAAGAGGCAATCCGCATCTCGCGCCGCGAAGACATCGTTGATGCCTGATTTTGCCTATCATGCCATCGACCCCGAGGGGCGCGAAAAGCGGGGGCGGATCGCAGCCGCCAATAACGACTGCGCGCGCGAGGCCTTGGCGCAAAAGAAGCTGTATGTCGTACGCGTCGAAGCCGCGCCTGCGCGGCGTTCAGCGCTAGCCGATCTTCAGGTCCGTCGGCGCAGGCTGAATACGAAGCAGCTCACATTATTCACCCGGCAGCTATCATCACTGGTTCAGGTCAGCCCGCTCGAGGAAGCGTTGCGTACCATAAGCCGCCAAAGCGAACAGGCGCACGTCCGCGAGATTTTAACGGAAGTTCACACCGGCGTCGTCGAAGGCCAGCGGCTGTCCGAAGCGATGCGTCGCGAGGCCGTGAGTTTCCCCGCGCTATACCGCGCGATGATCGCGGCGGGCGAGGGCGCGGGCACATTGCCGCTGATTACCGAGCGGCTCGCGGCATTGTTAGAACGGCAGGCGGAAATGCGGGGCAAGCTTATCGGTGCGCTCGCTTACCCGGCAATCCTGTCGCTCGTCGCAATATTAGTGGTGATGGGGTTGATGGTCTCGGTGGTGCCGCGCGTGGTCGAGCAATTTGACAATGTCGACCAACAACTGCCGCTGATTACGCGGATCGTAATTGGCATTTCCGCGTTTCTGGCAAGCTATTGGTGGGTGATATTGATCGCGTTCGTCCTCGGTGGTCTGATTTTCGCGCAGTCGCTTAAACAGCCTGCGTTCCGGCTGTCGGTCGACCGGACGGTTCTTCGTTTGCCATTACTCGGCAAGCTTCTCCGCAATCTCCACGCCGCCCGCATGGCGCGAACACTGGCGACGATGGTCGCTAGCCGCTTGCCGTTGCTTGAAGGATTGCGGCTCACCGGCGGCACGATCCGCAATAAAGTTCTGTCAGGCGCGAATGATGATATCGTCGAAGCCGTGCGGAGCGGGGGGAGCCTATCGGGGGCAATGCGCACGAGCGGTGTCTTTCCGCCTTTGCTCGTCTATCTGACCGCGAGCGGCGAGAGCGCCGGGCAACTCGATCTAATGCTCGAACGCGCCGCCGAATATCTTGAGCGCGAATTCGATAATTTCACCAGCGCGGCTCTGTCGTTGCTTGAGCCACTCATCATCGTGGCGATGGGTGGGGTGGTCGCTGTCATCATATTGGCGATTTTATTGCCTATCCTCCAACTGCAAAATCTTTCGGGACTATAGAAATGCTTCGCATATTGTTTCATCTGTTCACCGACATCAACCGCGCCCCTGCGAAATTCCGTCGAAAAGGTGCAGATCAATCGCCGAACGGCTTCACGCTGGTTGAAATGATGGTGACGCTTTTCATCCTCGCGCTTCTCACAACAATAGTCGCGATCAATGTATTGCCCAATCAGGATAAGGCGATGGTGCAAAAGGCCAAGGCCGACATTGCGGTTTTGGGCCAAGCAATGGAAACCTATCGCCTCGATAACCTGACCTATCCCGACGCTGGTGCTGGACTGCAAGCGTTGGTTACCCCGCCCGCAACCGGTGGTGCGCGCACCGAAGGCTATATCAAGAAACTGCCTAACGACCCGTGGAACCGACCCTATCAATATAGCAATCCGGGCCGCAACGGTGCGTTCGACATTTATTCGCTCGGTGCCGATGGCGCACCCGGCGGCGAGAATGAAAATGCGGATATCTACGGCGAGTAAGCCGTCACGTTCACGGATTAAGGATAGCGAACGCGGCTTTACGCTGGTCGAGTTGATGGTGGTCATTTTTATTATTGGCCTAGCGAGCACTGCCGTGGTGATGACCGCGCGTTCGCCCGAACGGGGTGCGCGCGACGAAGCCGAACAACTGGCGGCGCGGATAGCAGCGATACGCGATCAGGCAATTCTGCAATCTCGCACGATGGCGGTGTGGGTTCGTCCATCAGGCTACGGGTTTGAAACGCGGTCGAACGGCGCATGGACACCATTGTCGCAAGCGCCGTTTGCCACGACTGATTGGCGGCGCGGGACAAGCTTACAAATGGGTGGAGGCAGGCAGACGCGCGTTGCCTTTGACAGCACGGGCTTGCCCTCCAGCGCAGCGAGCATCGCGCTTCGGCGCGGCGATGCATTGGTGACGGTTAACCTCGCGGCAACGGGTGATGTGCGTGTTGCCCGTTAATTTCAAACCGCCGCGTAATGGTTTTACGATGATTGAAATCATGGTGGCGCTGGCGATTTTCAGCCTTGCCGCACTGGCGATGGTGCGGTTGCAAGGCTATTCGGTGCGGTCGACCGCCAATCTGGGCGACAGTAGCATGGCGTGGCAAGTCGCGCGCAATGTCGCGGTGGAAATCCTGTCGAACCCCGCACCGCCGACCTTGGGCGAAACCGGCGGGGAAGAATTTAATGGCGGCCAGAACTGGCGCTGGACCGCCAACACCAGCAAGACTGATGACGCGCGTTTGGTAAAGGTCGATATCAATGTTATCGGGACCGGCAATGCGGCGCTGCGGAAGGCGCAACTGACGATAGCGCGGCCGGTTGAGCAATGAAGGCTCCGTGCCCCTCGGAGGCCGGCTTTACGCTGGTCGAACTGCTTGTTGCATTGGCGATTTTTGCCATGATTTCAGTGGCAGGGGTAACATTGCTGCGCTCGGGTAGCGACACCCAAATCGCGGTCAAAAACCGCCTCGAAGAGTATTCGCGGGCCAACCGTCTTTACAATGCGATAGAGGGCGATCTGGCACAGGCGGTTGTGCGTCCCGTTCGCGATCAGGCCGGTGCGCCAGTTCCGGCCTTTACCGAGCGCGACGCAACCGCTCCGGGCGCGCTGTTCGGTTTCGTCCGTGCAGGATGGTCCAATTATGATGAAGCCCCGCGTGCCGGGTTGCAGCGTGTAGCTTATACCTTGGAAGGCGGTGCTCTCAAACGCCTAAGCTGGCCGATGCTCGATGGCGCGGTACCCGCTGATGCTGCGACATTGATCGAGAATGTCAGCGCCGCCCAGATGCAATTCCGCGATGAAAAGGGCGAGTGGCGTAGTGACTGGACCGCAACCGGAGCCGACGCGCTGCCGCGTGCGCTTGAACTGCGGCTGACCATCAAGGGTAAGCCCGAACAACGCATGCTTTTTCTGGTAGGGCCGCAAACACGGGTCAAACCGAAAGCCGTCGACGAAGAGGCTGAGCTTTGATGTCGCCTAAGCCATCCGAGCGCGGCGCGGCTTTGCTGTCGGTATTGCTGATGGTCGCGGTGCTTGCAGTGATTGCGGCGACAACGCTCGACCGGCTAGCGCTGTCGAGCAAGTTGGCGGGCAATGGTAACGCGCTCGCGCAAGCGCGAATGTTTACATATGCCGCCGAAAGCATCGCTGCGGCGCGGCTCGAGGATTTGTTGGCGCGCGATGCCGCGCAGACTACATTGGCAGGCGGCTGGCTTGGCAAAGAGCAATTCCTGCCGATCCCGGTGGGCACCGCGACCGCCACTGTCACCGACTCCGACAATTGCTTCAATCTTAATAGCTTGGTCACCCAAGCCGAAGGAAAGTATCTGGGCAGTGCGATCGGCCAGGAGCAATTCACTTCATTGATGGTGGTACTTGGTATCAACGAAAATGCCGCCCGGCCCGTCGCCGCAGCCGCCGCAGACTGGGCCGATAGCGATAGCGCGCCATTGCAAAATGGCGCGGAGGATGACGCCTATCGCGGTGCCGCAAAACCCTATCTTGCCGCCAACCGGCTTTATGCGCACCCAAGCGAGTTGCGCGCGGTAAAGGGTGTCACCCCTGCCATTTATTCCAAGCTGCGCGGCTGGATATGTGCATTACCGGAAACGGTACTATCGCCACTCAATGTCAATACCCTGCTTCCGGAGCAAGCGCCGTTGCTGGTCATGCTGTTCCCGCCGAACAAACTTAATCCGGGTGCGGCGCGTAGCCATCTCGCCAAGCGGCCAGCCAGTGGCTATGGCAGCCTCATTCGATTCTGGGAGGCACCCGAACTGGCTGCGCTGAAGCCGCCAGCCCAGGTACAGGAGCAGGTAAAACTGACGAGCAAATATTTCCTGTTGGACACACGGGTGTCGCTTGGCGAGACGACGCTGGAGGGTAAGGCGGTGATCATCGCCTCTCCTGCACCTGCGCGCGTCCTGTGGCGCAGTTGGGGGGAGCAGGAATGACCACGGTCATAACCCGATTCCCTGTTGCGGCAACCGACGACCCAATGGTTTACCGTGTGACTGACGGCCAGTGGCAGGATGGCGTAGCGTTATCCGATTTTATTCCGGATACGGCAGACCAACTGGCAATGGCGATAGTCTCGCCGGCTGATGCACGCTGTATCTGGTCGGCACTACCCGACCTTGAGCCGCGTCAGGCGGAAGGCGTGGCAAAACTTCGCGTCGGCGAACAGTCGCTTGGGCTTGTCCACTCGGCGGCGCAGCACGTTGTCGATGACGTTGTCGTCTCCGCGACGATAGCGCCTGCGGTCATGCAGGAGGGCCTCGCCCGATTGGCATTGCGCGGGCTAAACCCCGATATCGTGATTCCTTTCGGGTTGGCCGTTGAGGTTGCACCTGAGCATATCATCAAAGCCGAGTTTGACGGCCTGACCGTGTTGCGTGGAGAGCGTTTTGCAATCCCCGACGAAGCAGTGTTTCGCGACCTCCTTGTCGGCGACTCTAATGTCGAGGTGTTTGCTGCGGACCAAACTCGCAATATGCTGCTTGCGGTTAGCGATCACCAATTGCTGAACCTACGCGAAGGTTTGTTTGCGAAACGCGAACGAAAAGTGCTGGCAACGGCGGAGCAGCGTAAATGGATTATAAGCCTCGTGGGTGCCTTGTTGGCCGCTACGCTCCTACTCGGAATGGTGACACTGGCGAAATATTGGAGCGCGACAAACGCCGAAAATGATCGCGCGCTGATTGCCGCGCAGAAAATCGATCCGTCGATACAGGATATTCAACAGGCCGAAGCGCAACTGGGCCGTGCGCTAGAGCAAAGGGGATTGACGCAAGGCCGGTTCGCACCGCTATCCGCAGGGTTGTGGCGAGCAGTCCAAGCGTCGCCCAACGTTTCGGCGCGTGAGCTTCGTTTTGGCAATGACGGCCTGTTGACGGTGGTCCTCGCCGCCCCAAATGCCGACAGCATCAACAAGGCGCTGCTTGCCATCCAGCAAGACGGATACCGCATCACCGCCACGCCGCGGCAGGACAGCAGCGGCGCGACTTTGGTCGATTTGACGATGAGGATGCCATGATAGCTTCCGTTCGCACTTGGTATTATGGCCTAAGCCAGCGCGAGCAGATACTGGTCGGCGTTGCTGGCGCGCTCGCAGCTCTTGTCTTGCTGATATTCGGCATCACTCTGCCCAGCCTCGCCGCCATCGACCGCGCTGAAATCGCACATGACGAGGCGGTTCAGCGGCGTGGCCGGATCGAAGCAACGGTAGATGCCGCACTGGCGCAGAAGCCCTCTGGACGCATCGCTGGCGGGGCGGATATCGCACTTATCGTCACGCAGGGCGCCGCCGAAAAAGGCTTCGACCTCGTCAAATCCGCTAACGCGACACCCGGGCAAATTACTTTCCGAATGGATCAAGCCCGTGCGCCGGCGTTATTAGCTTGGTTCACTGAATTGGAATCGCAAGGCGTTGCGGTAAGTAGCGTAACGCTGCGCGGCGGGCCTAACGGCAGCGTCATGGTAGAAGCGCAATTGCAAAAGGTTGCAAGATGACCCGCCGCCGGATAGCCATCGCATCGGCGGCGCTGCTGGTGATTGCGGCAATCATCTTCATGCCACTACGTACGATTGTCGGCGGCATGGGCGTGTCCGCACGCAAGGTTGAGGGCATTACATGGGACGGTTCGATCCGCGATTTGCGTCTTGGCAGGTTGCCGATCGGCGACGTCAATGCTCGCCTGCATTTTTGGCCGCTTCTATTGGGACGCGCCGAAATCTCGCTGTCGCGCGGTGATGCACCTTTTGCGCCAGGGATCAGCGGGTCGGTCGCACGGCGGTTGGGCGGCGTATCTATCGATAACATGAAAGCCGTCCTTCCAGTGGCGTCTTTATTTGCGCCGCTGCCAGCGGAGAATATCGAACTTCAGGACTTCTCGGCGCGCTTCAGTGCAGGTCGATGCGCGGATGCCAGCGGCAATATCCGGCTAACGTTGGCCAACACGATTCCTGGCCTTGACCTCTCGAATGGTCTGATAGCCAAACCGCGCTGTGATCGCGGCCAGCTCCTCATTCCGCTGCTGAGCCAGTCGGCGATGGAGCATGTCGACATCCGAATCTCCGGCGATGGCACCTATACCGCTACAATATTCCTCGAAGGCGACCGCGTCGAACAAGGGGCTGCGCTTGCGCTTGCTGGTTTTCGACCAGTAGCCGGTGGATATCGTATGGTCCGGAAGAGCCAATTCTGAATAACGTTTACGATAGCGTGAGCGACATACTGGCGGCATTGCCGCAATGGTTCCTTCTTGCATCCCTGACCATATTAGGCGCGATATGGGGCAGCTTTGTCGCCGCTTTGTGCAGCCGCTGGACGAAGGGCGAGAGCATTATTATGGGCCGCTCGCGCTGCGATCAATGCAGCAAGCCCATTGCACCATATGATCTGCTACCTGTCATTTCCTATATCTTCTTGAAGGGCAAATGCCGAGAATGTGGCCATAATATCGGCTTTCAGCCAATCGCTGTGGAACTGGTTGCCGCATCGGTCGGGGCTGTATCATGCCTGCTCCTACCCGCCAGCCAAGCTTTGGCAGCGGCAGTTTTCGGTTGGTCATTACTGCCACTCATAATTCTCGATTATAAACATCTATGGCTTCCGGACAGGCTGGTGGTGTTGCTGATCATTGCAGGGTTGCTTTTTGGTCCGTTACTCACACCTGTTGTTAGTGCTTCGGACAGAGCGATCGGCGCATTGGCAGGCTTTTTCAGTTTGGAAATCATCCGATTGACCTACAAAATATCTCGAAATCGGGACGGAATGGGCCCGGGCGACCCTAAACTGTTTGGTGCATTGGGTATATGGCTCGGCTGGCAATCTCTTCCGCTTACTTTGTTGATAGCCAGCGCAATCGGGTTAGGCATTCTGATTACAGCTCGTGCGGCCACCATCCGCAATCAATCAATCTTTCCGTTCGGTAGTTATCTTGCAGTTGCAGGCTATTTAATGGTTTTAGCCGACAATATGTCTTTGCCTTTGAGATAGACTTTAATGCGCTCACGAATGTGTGGGGACAGCACGATCTGTTTCATCATATCGTCCGGCGTGCCTTTTGGGGCGGCTGATGCCGCGGCAAACTTTCTCCATTGCTCCCGGGCTTGTACCGGACGATCAGATGCTGCGGCGATCAGGGTTTCACACAAATGATGATAGGCGGCGCTTCTGCCCGGCGTGTACACCGGCTCCGCCGACAAGGACTGGAGCTGGTCGGTTTTACCGTTCTGGATTGCGGCAAGAATTAAGGACAAACGTGCATAGGATTCCCCTGGCGAACGCAGTTGCAACGCGCGAACGAGCAGCATGTCGCTATTTGCATCCCCACAGGACGCCGCAAAGTTACCCAGCACAGCAAGGATGATCGGATCAAAGGGGTTCGCCTCGACGGCATGTTGGGTATGAAGTTTCCCTTTGATACAATTGTTTGCCACAAAATTTGTCCGTGCCATCGCAAAATGCGCATAGGCCTCGTTCGGGTCAGACTTGATGGCACGTTGGGCAACGATCAGAGCCTCCGCCGTCGCTTTCGATTTATTTTCCGGAGAAGCTGTTTCGAGCAGAAGAAAAGACATGAAGCCCAAACGCACAGCGTCGAGCCGAAGATCTTCGATAGGTACGAGCAGGCAGCTCGAAAGGCGCCCGCGCAAGTCCGAATTTTGAGAGTCGACTGAAGCGAGATAGCCCAGCAGGCAGGCATAACCCGGTTCGTAAGCGCCCTTCAAGCGTTGGGTCTCCCGTGTCGCGATAACGCCGAAAGGCCCCGCCACCTGTGCTATGCTTTTACCGAGACTTTCGGGCATGGGCGCATTGGGATCGAGTAGATTTGTGGTAGACCAAACAAGTTCGTCGCTGCGGTTGTCGGTCAACCTTAGGTACAGCGGGCGCTTTCCCGATTGCATCTGACCCACTTGAATCGCAAGATTATATATCGGCCCTGATAGACCCGATTCCGATTGGTTGTCCTGGTCTACCCGAAGACGGACGAGCCATGAGCGGCCGACACCATCGGCAAGGGTCGCATAGGCGCCATCCGCCATCCTTTTGGAATCCGTATCGGGCGAATTACTGGGCGACTGTATGAACATGACAGGTTGCCGGCTGATCGGGGGGGCATTCTTTGCCGGATTGGACGGACCGAAAACCGTGAGATATAGCGCCACAATTGGAAACAGGAGAAGTAGCGATAGTAATGCCAGCAAAAATATAGGCCGCCTCCGGGCTATGTTTTTCTCGGCAGGTGACGCTGCAATGGCTGTTTCTGATCCACTGCTTTGAGGCTGTTCGAAATCTGCGGCAATTGCAGGCAGATTTTCGTTTCGGGGGTCAGGCAAAGACACATTTTCGAGCGGCCGGAAAAGCTCGGGATACGCTACCGCGGGCCGTGCAAGGCGGACGTCGTAACTGCCAGCCGGAATATAGATACACATATCTGCCAAAGGAGCGTGGCGTGAATAAAATGCCTCCAGCATCTTGCGCAATCGGAGCACCTGAACCCTCGGATAGCTATCCATTTGGGTGTCGAATTCTGGGTTCCTGCCCAATCCGTCCACCGCAACGGCGTAGCTTTTCAGTTTTTTGCCGTTGCCATTCAATGTTTCATTTACAAGAAAAGCCAGCAGCCGTTCCAGCGTTGGCGCCTTTTTGAATTGATTGCTGGCAAGTATATGTTGAACTTCGAGCCGAATCGACACGTCGAGCCCGGGACGCTTATCCCGGTCGGGCGTCATTTTTTCGAAGATGGTCACGTGTCCGTCATTCTATGCCCACGGATCGACGGATTTGTGAAACCGCATGCTGTGATATCCATTTACCGAAATGATAAAGTGATCATGAAATGCGATTTCGAGCGCCGCAGCTGCGTCGAGCAGCTTTTTGGTCATCTCGATATCTAGCCTGCTTGGGGTGACGACCTCGCTCGGATGGTTGTGCGCGGCGATAAAGGCGGAACTGTCGAGCTCCAATGCGCGACGGATGACCTCCCGTGGATAAACCTGGACTTCGGACACAGTGCCTGTCCACAGCACCTCGTTCGCAATAACTTTGTTGTGCGTGTCGAGAAACAGAACGCGAAACGTTTCCACCCGGCAAATGCCCATTTCTGCCTGAAGATATCTGACAAGATCTTCGCAGTTATCTATGGCGGGATGATCGATGCTTTTCTGCCGACCTATTTCTATGGCAATTTGCAGGATCGAACGCAGCTTCGCAGCTTCTTGGGTATTGCCAATAATAGCAGCAAGCTCGTTCGCATCCGCCGCAGCAAGACCTGCGGTCGAACCAAATCTATCGATTAACTTACTAATTCTCGCAGTGCTGACAGCAGGGCCCAGTATTGTGCTGAGCAGATTTACTTCTTTGGCTGTTGCGCCCGCATTGTAGCTGCGAAAATTGTCGCAAACTGCAGATAAGCCCACACCCCCTGACCCACGCCATAGGCTTGCGGTAAAAGATGTTGGGCAAAACTGCTCGCCAGGTGGATCGTTACAGCCGCCATCTGCCACCCCAGCAGCAGCAGCGGCCAGAACTGACGGGAACGCATCGCAATCCACGCGAACGCGACCAGAGCCAATATGTCGATCGTCAATACAGTGAGATTGAGGGGCAGCCATTTGTGACTTCCAAATTTATAAGCAAAAAATGTGGCGAAAACGCCCAGCAACATCACGCAAATTGCGGAGCGATGGAAGCGGTCGCCCTTGACCAACACATATGTCGATGCTGCAAAGAACAGCAGCGCAAACAGCAGACCCCAAATCATGCACGGAGGTCAGCATGCCGTTCACAGGCAGTCAAGGGCGATATCGAAGTTACGCCGCCTCGGTTTTGACTACCGCGAGAGCAGGCGGCTGTCCTGCAGATGCCAGTTTCCACAAGTCACCCATAGCATGGGTGCCAAGACCGATGTCACGCTGTGTATCAGCCAATGCTGCATGCGCCTCAATGGTCTGACGCCGACATTGAACGAGCGATTGCAACGCTTGCGCCGACAAATCGAAAGCCGGCTGACAAACAGTTGCCGACAGTTTGGCTTCGATGCGGGCCGACGGCAGTTCGCCGTTAAGCTCTGCAAGTTTCATAATGGCTAGGTCGATTGCTTCTTCGGCCGCGTGCAATTTGGCTGCGACGCCGCGGACTACGGCAATTTTATTCGAGATATCTGCTCGGCGATTAGACATGACTATTCCTTTCAGCACACACGGTGCTTCCAAAAAGCGGGCGAAACGCCCATGTTCAGATGCGGGAGAGAACCTCTAACGCAGCTACGGCTGCAGCGAATGCCAGGAGCGAAACTGCAGCGATTGCCGCAACCAGTAATGACTTCGTGCGCAGACTAAGCGAAGATGGCGGTACTTCCCGTGTTGAGACCGATGTTGAAAACAGGGCTTCAATTCTGGATACATCGCCAAAATGAAACGGCGCTTGAGCATCCTGCAGTCTGGAGCCTTCTGTGTCGTTCAGCGGGCCTCGTTCGCCGTTCGATGTAGCCTCTTTAGCCGCAGCTGTCGGCAGCGGAATATGCGGCGGGTTGTATATTACCGGGTCGCATACGTCGGCTGAAACCGCATCTTGGGAGTGCGCAGCTTCTAATGCACAAAAACGCCTTGCAGCTTCGAATCGGGATGCCGCCTGCATCTGCTGGGTGGCGTGACGGAGACGCTGATCGACCGTATGCTTGGATATACCCAGCATACGCGCAATTTCCTTCGAACTATAATGGTTGCCAGCAAGCCGAAGGCATTCTTTATGAATGTCCCTTAATCCCGGAAAATCGTGTACGCTCGAACCCATAAGCCCACCTTTACAAGCGTTTTTACATATGTCGGGTACTGAACGTCATTGCAAGCCGGGACGTTCCGCTTTCCAGACGGAAAAGCCCCTAACACGATGCAAGTAGGTGAAATACCTTAAGTTCAATTTTTGAAATTTAATGAGCATATGTTGCAATAAAATGCCAGATGGCGCAGGATGTGCGGGTAGACTGTAGGAAAGACGATATGCGGCAGATTGATCATTTTATTGCTGGATCTGCGAGCCAGTCACCATCTACACGCTTTGGCGACGTCATGGACCCGAATAATGGCGGTGTTCAAGCGCGTGTCTCATTGGGTGACGCAGCGGTGCTGGAGCGGGCGGTGCAAGCAGCATTGGCCGCGCAACCTGCATGGGCAATGACCAATCCGCAACGCCGCGCGCGCGTGATGTTTGAATTCAAACGGCTGGTTGAAGCCAATATGAATGACCTCGCGCATCTGCTCTCGGCGGAGCATGGAAAGGTGATCGCCGACAGCAAAGGCGATATCCAGCGTGGGCTTGAGGTGATCGAATTCTGCTGCGGCATCCCGCATGTGTTGAAGGGCGAATATACCCAAGGCGCTGGCCCGGGCATCGACGTCTATTCGATGCGCCAACCGATCGGCATTGGCGCAGGGATTACCCCGTTCAACTTCCCAGCGATGATTCCCTTGTGGATGAGCGGCGTTGCGATTGCGACGGGCAATGCCTTCATCATCAAACCTAGCGAGCGTGATCCTAGCGTCCCTGTGCGCTTTGCTGAACTCTTTATCGAAGCTGGGTTGCCCGAAGGCATTTGCCAGGTAGTCCATGGCGACAAGGAGATGGTCGATGCCATCCTTGACCACCCGGCGATTGGTGCCGTCAGCTTCGTAGGCAGTTCCGATATCGCGCATTATGTCTACAATCGCGGCGTTGCCAACGGCAAGCGTGTGCAGGCTATGGGCGGTGCAAAGAACCATGGTATCATCATGCCAGACGCCGATCTCGATCAGGTAGTGAATGACTTGGCAGGCGCTGCCTTCGGTTCAGCAGGCGAGCGTTGCATGGCACTACCCGTTGTCGTGCCGGTCGGTGATGAGACCGCAGAGAGACTGAAAGCCAAGCTGATTCCAGCCATCGAGGCGCTTCGTGTGGGCATCTCGACCGACGCTGAGGCACATTACGGCCCAGTGGTCACCGCGCAGCACAAGGCGAAGGTCGAAAGCTGGATCCAGACCTGTGTTGACGAAGGCGGCGAGATCATCGTCGATGGACGCGGGTTTAAGCTTCAGGGGCATGAAGAAGGCTTCTTCATTGGTCCAACCTTGTTCGATCATGTCACCGCCGACATGGAAAGTTACAAGGAGGAAATCTTCGGACCTGTCCTGCAAATGGTGCGCGCTGCGAACTTCGAAGAGGCCTTGTCGCTGGCCAGCAACCATCAATATGGCAATGGCGTGGCGATCTTTACGCGCAACGGCCATGCCGCGCGGGAGTTTGCCGCGCGGGTGAATGTCGGGATGGTGGGCATCAACGTGCCCATCCCTGTGCCTGTTGCTTACCATACGTTCGGCGGATGGAAGCGGTCGGCCTTTGGCGACACCAACCAGCATGGCATGGAAGGGGTCAAGTTCTGGACCAAGGTCAAGACGATCACCCAGCGCTGGCCAGATGGATCACCCGACGGTGGCAACGCGTTTGTCATCCCGACGATGGGTTAAGGCATATGAAAATCACATTTATCGGGCTGGGCAATATGGGCGGCGGGATGGCGGCCAATCTGGTCAAGGCGGGGCACGCGGTGAATGCCTTTGACTTGGCCGAAGCGGCGCTCGCGCAAGCAAAAATCAATGGCTGCGCGACATTTACGTCGGTACGGGAGGCGGTTGCAGGTGTTGACGCAGTTGTCGCGATGCTCCCGAATGGCAAGATAGTTGAGCGCGTGTTCGAGGATGAAGTGATCGGCCATGCCCCGACCGACGCATTGCTTATCGATTGCTCTACAATCGACGTCGACACAGCACGCAAAGTGACCGCTGGCGCAGCCGTGGCAGGTTACGAGATGGTGGATGCCCCCGTGTCGGGCGGGATAGCAGCAGCAAATGGCGGCACACTGACCTTCATGGTCGGCGGCACTGACGAGGCGTTTGCGCGGGCCGAACCAATTCTTAGGGCGATGGGCAAAGCTGTTATCCACGCGGGCGCATCAGGCGCTGGGCAGGCAGCTAAGATCTGCAACAATATGCTGCTCGGTGCATCGATGATTGCGACCTGTGAAACATTTGCAATGGCCGAAAAGCTCGGGCTCGACTTGCAAACATTCTACGATATCTCGTCGAAGGCATCTGGCCAGAACTGGTCGATGACAAGTTACTGCCCTGTGCCCGGTGTCGGACCAACGTCGCCGGCCGATAATGACTATCAGGGCGGATTCGCGACATCCTTGATGCTCAAGGACCTAAAGCTGGCGATGGAGGCGGCACAGTCCGTGCGGGCGAATGTACCTATGGGCGAACGCGCCGCGCTGCTATATCAGGCGTTTGCGGATTCTGGTCATAGCGGGCTAGACTTTTCTGCGATTATTCAAACTATGCAGAATTAATCAGCTTTCAGCCAATTGCCGAGCTCTTCCACTGACAAAAGCCTGTGGAATTCAACACCCAGTATATTTGCAGTCCGCCATTTAACGTTCGCGCGGACGGAACGTTGGGTGTCGAGGCGTAACAAGATGTTGCTGTGCATTTTTGCCTTTACGTGGCAACCAAGCTTTGCCCCTCGTTGCGACAAATCCAGCAGTTCGACCATGTGGATCGTCTCATCGATCCTGAGCGTCGCGCTCTTGCCGACCTTGAACCGGGGCAAACGCGCGCGGCGTCCATCGGGCTTGATTGATGGCTTAGCCAAAATCTGATCGACATCAATTTCTTCCAGAAATTTGACGCCTAATGTTTTGCCGTCTTTCCAAACCACGTCGCCGGTCAGCTCTTGATCATCGAGAAGCGCCACCGAAATCGATTGGCCGATTTCCAGAGGAAAATGAGCGTCGATCATCATCCCGCCAGGGGATACGTCGCGCACCATGCCGAGACATTCGGCATGCAGCTTGACGTCCTTCAGTCGCGCCACGCGCATAACCCGTATGTTTCGGCTATGGAGCCGGCGATCGCTATCATTGGCGATGTCGGGGATGCTATCCGAGTCGGCACTGGGCGCAGAAAAATGGACTAAAGGACTTTCCATATTGTGCCGGGTTAGCCGCACATAATCTAACATTGTGCATGATGAACAAGGTTAACGTAGCGGAAGGTACTCGATTGTCAGCGCATCATTGCCAATCGACCGATAATCATCTTACACCAATATTATTAAACCATGGCCACACCGGAATTGGCTCAGGACAGATGAGAGCCAAGCCTTCGAATTTTAGGAGTTTCCACATGCAGTCGGTTACAACCCAGATCATTGACGACGTTATGGTCGTGCTCGTCGACAATCCTCCGGTCAATGCATTGTCATGGCATGTGCGGCAGGGGCTGCATGATGGCTTTGAACAAGGCCTCGCCGACCCGGCCGTCAAAGCTTTGGTGTTACGCTGCGCTGGCGGCACTTTTATTGCCGGTGCCGACATCACCGAATTCGGTAAACCGCCGCAGGGGCCGGACTTCAATGCGGTGCTCAATATGATCGAGGCCTCAAGAAAGCCTGTTGTCGCGGCAATCCACGGCACCGCGCTTGGCGGCGGCTTGGAAACTGCTTTGGTATGCCATTACCGCATCGCTGTACCATCGGCCAAATTGGGCGTACCCGAGGTGAAGCTTGGCTTGCTCCCTGGCGCTGGCGGTACACAGCGCCTGCCGCGCGTGGTCGGCATCGAGGCGGCAGCCACCATGTGCTCGCTGGGTGAGCCGGTACCTGCGCCAAAGGCAGAAGCGATGGGGCTGGTGGATCGGCTTGCAGGCGAAACCAGCCTTGCCGAAGATGCCATAGTTTATGCCCGCGAGCTTATCGCGATGGGCCCTCGCCCAACGCGGGAACGTCCAATCGCGGGCGACATCGGGATTATAGAACAGCTGAAATTGGCCAACGCTAAAAAGTGGAAAGGTTTCGACGCGCCATATGCGAACCTTGCATGTGTTGAGGCCGCGACACGACTGCCGTTCGAAGAAGGGCTAAGGTTTGAGCGCACCGAATTTCTCAAATTGATGGGCGGATCGCAATCGGCAGCGCAGCGGCACATGTTTTTTGCCGAACGCCAAGCGGCGAAAATCGACGGCTTGCCCAAGGATCTGCCGCTACGCGAAATCAAAAAGGTAGGTGTAATTGGTGCGGGCACGATGGGCGGGGGGATTTCAATGAATTTCCTTGGCCGTGGCATTCCAGTGACCATTGTCGAAATGGTGCAGGAAAATCTGGATCGCGGTGTTGGCGTCATCCGCAAGAATTACGAAGCAAGCGCCGCCAAGGGCCGTTTCACAGCTGAACAGGTCGAGGTTATGATGGGACTGCTAACACCATCGCTCACGCTTCATGATCTGGCTGATTGCGACCTCATTATCGAAGCTGTGTACGAAAGCATGGATGTGAAGAAAGAGGTGTTCGGCAAGCTCGACGCCATCTGCAAACCTGGCGCAATACTGGCGTCGAACACGTCTTACCTGAACGTTGATGAAATCGCGGCCAGTACAACACGACCGCAAGACGTCGTTGGAATGCACTTCTTCTCGCCTGCCAATGTCATGAAATTGCTTGAAGTCGTACGCGGCGAAAAGACTGCCGATGATGTGCTGGCGACCGCAATGGCGATTGGCAAAAAGATCGGCAAAGTTGCGGTGGTGGCTGGCGTTTGCCACGGCTTCATCGGAAACCGGATGTTGTCGACGCGGCAGCAACCGGCGATGCAGCTGCTGTTGGAAGGCGCAACACCGGCGCAAATCGATAAGGTTCACACCGTTTTCGGTATGCCGATGGGGCCGTTCCAAATGAGCGATCTCGCCGGTCTCGATATCGGATGGCACCGCGACCCAAGCCGCATAGAAAGCATTCGCGACGGATTATGCGCGGCAGGTCGCTTCGGTCAGAAAAACGGAAAGGGTTTTTATGACTATGACGAAAAGCGCGTCGGTACACCGAGTGCAGAGGCGCTCGCCATCATCGAAGAATTCCGTGCGACGTCGAACCTGCCGAAACGCGACATCAGCGATCAGGAAATCGTCGAGCGTACGCTCTACCCCATGGTCAATGAGGGCTATAAGATTCTGGAAGAAGGTAAAGCACAGCGCGCTTCAGACATCGATGTAGTCTGGATCTACGGCTATGGCTGGCCGATCTATCGGGGCGGACCCATGTTCTGGGGCGATCTGGAAGGCGCAGGCAAAATAGTCGAAGCGCTCGAAAGGCACGGCGTGAAGGTTGCCGAAAGCCTGAAGGCAAAAGCTTAATCAAGCTGTCTGGTGGGTGTTCCAGTCCTGCGGGCGACCGTGTGGGCTACATTGCCTGCCGTCAGAGCCTGACGTTGCGGTGTTGGATCTGCTGGCGACTTAGACCGGAAAAAACCGTTTTACGATGTAGCAATTTTTAGCGTAGTCTCCATCCCACGGAAGAAATACTGTTTATGGGTCGCACATGAACTTGCACCGCCGACAGCACCAGTAGGTCTGCGCCGGTTGGGGAAAAGTAATGCGAACGCCAAGACTTTTCGGGGCTGTGATTTTGATCAGCGCTGCCATGGCATCACCGCTGTGGGGCCAACCGCTTAAGCCAAGCCTGATGGACAGTTTCCGAATCGGGTCGGGCGGTGGTGCGTTATGTCAGGCGCAGAGCAAATCGGCCGACCCGGCGATATCGGACATATTTGATCGCGCCTGGACACTCGTGTGCCGCGATGCAACTCAGCCCGTTGGTCAGATTTTTGCGCTGCGCGGTGATTTTGCCGCCGTCGAATCACGTATTTCCAATGCGCAGACAGAAAACCGGTCATGCGGCAATTGGACGGCGGTTGTTTTAGAGGGACTCGCGGGCGTCCAGCAGAAAAGCTGCGACAATGGTTATACGGCGTATAAATACGCCAAAGGCAAAGTGACCTATGCCGCCAAGGGGCTGGCTGCCTACGACAGCGCCTTGCGGCTGGGATTGCGCACGATAGTGGCCGACAAGATATTGCCCGGTAAGCTCGAGATTGCGACCACCGGAACGCAAGATGCCACGGCCTTCGCCCGTTCGCAGGCGGCAGCGCTCGATCCGCAGGTAGCGCTAGCCGAGGGTTATCGTCGCAACAACAGTGGCAACTTCGTCGAAGCTGCCCAATTTTTTGATTCCTTGCAGCAACAAGCTGACGCAGCAACGGTAAAGGACATGAAGGAAACCACCGCCGAGCGTGATCAGCGGCTGCACGAATATGCCGTAAATCGCGCGTTGCAACTCTCGAATATTGGCGAGTTTGAGCAGGCCGACACCTTATTTGCTTTGGCACGGAAATATACCGTGACCGACGGAGTTCAGGTTCGTCTGCGCCGCAATTTCGAGGCCATGCACCTCCTCAACCAGCAGCGTCTGGTCGAAGCGCTGGCACTGCTCGATCGCCCGGTCGCACCGTTTGACACAGGGACCATAGACGCAGGCGGTGCCATTGAGCTTGGAGAACAGATTACCGCCGAACTTAACAGCAGCAATCCTAATACTGCGACGCTCAGTGTAAAACAGGATACAAAGCTTACACCTGCCGAACGCGCTGCAATTATCGACGCGCAGTCACTGCAATTGCGCGGAACAATAGCGCGCTTGCAGGGCAAGCCGGGTGAAGGCCGCGGTCAGATGGCCCTTGCGCTGGACGACGCAGTCCGGGTTCGTGAGGGGCGGGTCACCTCCATCGCCCGTTTGCGCGCACAGATCATGACCGAAATGGCGCT
>JANMQN010000070.1:0-32419 GCA_031370535.1 Sphingomonadales bacterium
ACTCCCCTAGGCTCCACCATTTTTACTCCCGTTCTGGCCAAATGACGCGCATTCGCTTAAGGGCCACTCATGCATTTTTTAGACCAAGCCAAGATTTTTATCCGTTCGGGTGCGGGCGGGCCGGGCGCGGTTAGTTTCCGGCGCGAGAAATATGTCCAATATGGCGGTCCCGATGGCGGTAATGGGGGCAAGGGCGGCAACATAATATTTGAAGCGGTTGCGGGTCTCAATACCCTTATCGACTTCCGCTATGCACAGCATTTCAAGGCGCAGCGCGGTATTCAAGGCATGGGCCGCGACCGCCACGGTGCCTATGGCGAAGACCTTGTTATCAAGCTTCCAGTGGGCACCCAAGTACTCGCCGACGATGAAGAGCGCACGTTGCTGCTCGACTTGACCGAAGTCGGCCAGCGAGTAGTGTTTTTGAAAGGCGGCGATGGAGGGCGCGGAAATGCTTCTTACAAAACGTCCACTAACCGCGCTCCGACGCAGCACGGGCCGGGTTGGCCTTATGAAGAAATGTATGTCTGGCTGAGATTGAAGCTGCTGGCGGATGCTGGTTTGGTCGGAATGCCCAATGCGGGCAAATCTACCTTTATCAATCAGGTATCGAATACCAAGGCCAAGGTCGGAGCCTACCCCTTTACAACGATCCGCCCGCAACTGGGCGTCGTCAGCCACAAAAGCCGCGAGTTTGTGCTCGCCGATATTCCGGGCCTGATTGCGGGTGCCGCCGACGGGGTCGGAATTGGCGACCGGTTTCTAGGGCATATCGAACGCTGCCAGATACTGATCCACCTGATCGATGCGACGCAGGATGATCCGGTTCTGGCATGGCGGACGGTGTGCGACGAACTCGCCGATTATGGCGCAGGCCTTGAAGATAAGCCGCAGATCGTTGCGCTCAACAAAGGCGATTTGCTCGATCCCGAATTAATGGCCGACATCGCGGCGCAATTGCAGGCGGCAGGCGCTCAGGATGTGATTGCGATTTCAGGCGCAACCGGACAAGGCGTGCCAGAGGTCCTCGACCGCGTGCTCGAAGCACTTCCCTCCAAGAGCGGGCTTGAATCTACGCAAAACACTGGGATTTCGGAAGACGGGACATGGTCGCCCATCTGAGCCCCGCTGCCTTCTTGCCGACTTCATGCCCGCTGCTGGTGGTCAAGGTTGGTTCGTCGCTGCTGATAGAGTCCGATGGCGGCGTGCGTCGGGTTTGGCTGGAAACATTGGTCAAGGACATCAGCAAACGGCATCAGGCGGGGCAGCGGATTATTATAGTCACCTCCGGCGCGATTGCATTGGGTGCGCGGCGGATGGGTTTTGACAAGGGCGGTAGGGCCAGTTTGGCCGATGCGCAGGCGGCTGCCTCTGTCGGGCAGATCATTTTGTCTGGGATTTGGGCAGAGTTGCTGGCCACGCAAAGCCTCGCGGCGGCGCAGATGCTGGTGACGCTCGACGATCTGGAAGATCGCCGACGTTACCTGAATATCGCCGCAACGCTCGACCGCCTGCTTGGTGCAGGCGCGGTTCCGGTCATCAACGAAAATGACAGCGTCGCCACCGAGGAAATCCGTTTTGGCGACAATGACCGTTTGGCCGCGCGTGTGGCGCAAGCGGCAGGTGCAAGCGGTGTGGTGCTGCTTTCCGATGTCGATGGATTATATGACCGCGCGCCGCATCTGCCGGGCGCGGTACTGCTACCAGTGGTCGAGAAAATCGACGGGCGCGTGCGGATCATGGTGGCCGAAGGGTCGTCATCCGGCATGGGTTCTGGCGGGATGGCATCCAAACTTGATGCTGCGGACATTGCGACACGCGCTGGCATCGGGATTGCCATTACTTCGGGTCTCAAAGATCATCCCTTGGCGTCGCTTGAAAAGGGGGGGCCATCAACCTTTTTTGCACCCCGCCAAGGAGGGTCGGCGCGCAAGAGCTGGCTGGGCGGACGGCTTACGGTCAAGGGCCGTATCCGGGTTGATGATGGCGCAGTTCGCGCATTGAAAGCTGGTAGCAGTCTTCTTCCTGCCGGCGCGCTGAGCGTTGAAGGCGAATTCAAGCGCGGAGACGTCATAGATATCAGTGCGGATGATGGCATAGCGATCGCACGGGGCCTTTCCGAATATGACGCAATCGATGCGGCGCGGATTTGCGGACATCGTTCAGGAGAGCTGGAGGCTATTCTTGGCACCGTACCGCGCTCGGTCCTCGTGCACCGCGATCAGCTGGTGATGCTTTGAAGGCAGCTGCCCAAAAAACGGTAGCAATCACAGGTGCGACTGGGTTTGTTGGGCGGGTGACACTCGACCGTCTCGTCGATGCGGGTTGGCAGGTCCGCGCTCTGACCCGGCGCGATCAGCCGAAAAAAGCAGGCGTGATATGGGTACATGGCGCGCTGGATAAGCCCGATAGCCTGACCACATTATGCGAAGGCGCAGATGCCGTGCTGCACATTGCAGGCGTGGTGAATGCGCCTGATATTGCGGGATTCGAAGCGGGAAATGTGACGGGGACTGCAAATATGCTCGCTGCCGCCAAGGAGGCTGGTATCCAGCGCTTCGTCCATGTCTCGTCGCTCGCGGCTAAGCATCCTGACCTTTCGATGTACGGTGCCAGCAAGGCTCGGGCGGAAAAATTGGTCGGTACAAGCTTGCTCGACTGGACGATTATCCGCCCACCCGGCATTTTTGGTCCGGGCGATACCGAGATGTTCGACATGTTCCGACTGGCCAGTAAGGGTTGGGCATTGTTGCCGCCACGCGGGCAAGTGTCGGTCATCCATGTCGATGATTTGGCGCGGCTTTTGGTCGCGCTGCTACCCGCGCATGACGACGCTACGGCTCGCATTTTTGAGGCAGATGACGGAATTGAGGATGGCTGGAGCCATGAAGCTTTCGCTCGTGCGATTGGCTGGGCGATCGGACGGCGCGTCACCACGTTGCATGCGCCGCGTTTCCTACTCAAAGTTGCAGGGCAAGCCGACCGCCTGTTCCGTGGTCGCAAGGCGAAGCTGACGCCGGACCGGGCCAATTACCTTGCGCATCGCGACTGGACCATTGACCGTAGCGCGGCACCACCGCCCGCGCTTTGGGTGCCGCAGATTGCAACGCGGCAGGGTTTGAAAGACACGGTGCGCTGGTATCGCGCACAGGGCTGGATGTAGCCCCACGAATTTGCCCTTTTGCCGCCTTATTCGATTGCCATAGCGCCGCAAGCTAGAAGGAAAAGAAATGACTGACCGCAACGAAATGTATGACCGCCTGAAGGGCCTGATCGCGCCGTTCAATAAAAAGGGTGTCGAAGTAAACGAAACCACGACTTTTGCAGGCGACCTCGAATGGGACAGCCTGACCGTGATGGACTTTGTTGCCGAAGTTGAGGACAGCTTCGACATCGTCATCAGCATGAACCTGCAGGCCGAAATCGAAAATGTCGGCCAATTGGTCGACGCGGTGAAGAAACTGACGGACTGATTGCCATGACAGACCTGTTCTCCAAATTCGATGCGCTGATTGCACAACGCGAAGGCCTACTCGCTACCGGCGTGAAAGACCCATTTTCGCTAGTGATGGAAGAAGTGAAATCGCCCACGGTTGCGGTTGTCAATGGTAAGGAAACCATCCTGCTTGGCACCTATAATTATATGGGCATGACGTTCGATGACGACGTGATTGCGGCGGGCAAAAAGGCGCTGGATGAATTTGGCGCTGGCACGACCGGCAGCCGCGTCTTGAACGGCACCTTCCAGGGCCACAAAGAGTGTGAAGACGCGCTTAAGGAGTTTTACGGGATGGGCCATGCGATGGTCTTCTCGACTGGCTATCAAGCCAATCTGGGGATCATCAGCACGATTGCGGGCAAGGGCGATTATATCATCCTCGATATCGATAGCCACGCGTCGATCTATGACGGCTGCAAAATGGGTGATGCCGAAATTGTCGCATTCCGCCACAATGATGTCGAGGCTTTGGAGAAGCGACTGAAACGCTTGCCTGCCGAAGCGGGCAAGCTTGTGGTACTGGAGGGCGTCTATTCGATGATGGGCGATGTGGCACCGCTCAAGGAAATGATCCGCGTGTCGAAAGAAGCGGGTGCGATGATATTGGTAGACGAGGCGCATTCGATGGGTTTCATCGGAGAAAATGGTCGCGGCGTCGCCGAGGAACAGGGTGTCCTCGATGATGTCGATTTCGTCATCGGTACCTTCTCGAAATCGGTCGGCACCGTCGGTGGGTTTTGCGTGTCGAACCATCCGAAGTTCGAAATCATGCGGTTGGTCTGCCGTCCTTACGTCTTCACCGCGAGCCTGCCGCCAGCCGTCGTCGCCTGCTCGGCCACGAGCATCCGCAAGCTGATGCACAATGGCAACAAGCGGGCGCATTTGTGGGAGAACAGCAAGACGCTGCATAAAGGCCTGCGCGATCTGGGTTTTCAACTCGGTACCCCGGAAGCACAGAGCGCGATTATCGCGGTCATCATGCCCGACCTCGAAAAGGGTGCGGCAATGTGGGCAGCCTTACTGGAAAATGGCCTTTACGTAAATCTCGCCCGCCCGCCGGCAACACCAGCAGGTATGACGCTGCTGCGTTGTTCGCTGTGCGCCGAACATACCAGCGAACAAGTAGCCGATATACTCGACCGGTTTGATCGTTCGGGCAAGTCGGTGGGGATTATCTAAGGCGGACCCATGACAAGGCTCGACCGAAATGCCCGCCTGATGGCAATATGCTTTGCGGCATTGGCGGGTATGGTCGACGCCATAGGTTTTCTGGCCAGCGGCGGGTTCTTCCTGTCTTTCATGAGCGGCAACTCGACCCGGTTAAGCATTGGCATCGCCACAGACGCGCCGTACATTGCGATGGTTGCGCTGCTGCTTGCCGGTTTTGTAGCAGGGGTCATGGCGGGCTCGCTAATCGGCCGAAAAAGAATATTGGCTGCGCGCAAGCGGCAGGCCCTAATCTTGGCTATAATCGCCGTGCTGTTAGCAGTTGCGCCGCTCTTGGCAGTCCATGGGATGCTGTTATTTGCGCTTTGCCTCGCGACATTTTGCATGGGTGCGGAAAATACGCTGTTTGAACGGGATGGTTCTGTGTCGTTCGGGCTTACGTATATGACCGGAGCGCTGGTCAAGGTCGGGCAGGGATTGGCAACGATGCTCAGCGGTGGAGAACGGCTGGCGTGGCTGCCTTATTTGATTTTGTGGCTAGGCTTGATCAGCGGTGCTGCAATTGGGGCGAGCTTATTTGGGTTTCTTGGTATTAACAGCCTCTGGGCACCATCAGCCTTGGCCGCGTTTTTTGCACTTGTACTGTTTTTCGCAAAAGTGATTGCGGATTAACGCACCGCGCCCTTCGCCATTAATTTTGGCACCAGCACCAGCGCCGCTACGAGCGGCCATCTTCTTTGCCACGGCTTGATCGCGATCTGCGTTCCGGCATGGCGGTTTACCTTCCACGCCAGATAATCGATACCGCCAGCATACGTGAACGCTGCCTTGGCCAGTCGTGCAACAGTGAGCATTTTTCCGCGCCGGCGCAAAGCGGGCCATCGACCTCGTTCCTGCGCGATGCGGCCCTCGGGGTCCGGTAGGATATGGATTTTGTCGCCGCGCAGTTCATTATCTATCATCGTGTGATGAAGCGCCGCCCTGCCAAAGCGTTCATAGCGTTCGGGGTCGAATTCGATCACCGATGATGGTCGGTCCTTCCGCTCGGCTCGAAGTTCCGCGCCATAGGTCATCTGGAAACCCGATTGCCACAGGTCGAGTACGTCTACCTCACGCTCGACAAAGGCCAGGGCAGCGTTGAGCAAAGTGGGCGCGGCGCCCGATGTTGCGCGCACCGCCATTTTCTGGGCGTCCTCATCCGCCGCCCATACCAAACGCGACGGTTGGGCAAAGCGCGCCCATACCGACACCGCCGATGCAGCCGGCCGATTGAGATCGTGGAAATCCTGTTCGCTTAGTACCGCGACCTTGGCCATCAAGCCATCATGCTGGAAGGGAAAGACATTGGGCGGCAGGCGGCGGTTCCATTTGGCGAGCCAAGGCCGGTCATATGCCGTGTCATAGTTCGACACGATCAGATAGAAATCGAGCATCTGTCCTTCGAGCTGCTCGGAACGCAGGCACGAGCCATAGAAAAGTACAGCGCGTGCGGCATCCGGATATTGCTTTGCAATATGCGCTGCGAATTCCCGTACCTGCGGAAGCGCAGGAACGGCCAATTCATCGGCAACCAACTGGGTAAGTGAGAGCATATTCTTTGAATTCAAATTCACTTCCGACGCGCCTCGGGCGATCGCGTACCATCGAAAAACGGCATTTCGCTCAGGCGGCAAGTTTCAGAAACGGCACGGGTGCTGTCGAACGCAACACAATCGGGCTGCCCAGGCTCGCTTCGAATACTTCGCCATCCAGAACGACGCTGCTTCGGTCGCTGTCTATCCGGATCATGTCGCCTTCCTGAAAATGGATGCCTTCCATCTTATGTTGCCCCAGCTTGCCGCGCAGCGATGCCGTAAACATTCTAAGCATCGACCAGACGCTCTGATCAACAGCCAGAAACTTCATTAAACCCTTACGTGCTCCGCCAGCCTGCGCGCCTAGAAGTAACTTGTCCAATGTGGTGACGATCAGAACAGAGAAGATACCTTGCAATTCGCCCTGACGAATGAACGACACACTGATTGGCCTGGCGCGAGCTGGCAGAAAATCCGCCTTTAACCCAAATATGGCGGAAAATAGAACCGCCATCGCCGCAAGAAAATGGCTAATGCCATTGGGAAGCCCGAGCGGATAGATCTTGTGGCGGCAGTAAAGAATGGTTTCGGCAAGGCCTGCGCCGCCCAGAAACATGCCGAGGACTGGTCGTGCGCCTTCGCTACCGTCGCTCAGCGCAATCAGTTCGCGCACTACGATATGATCAGTCAGATCGCCCTTTGCGACTTCTACAATCTGCGCAAGCGCATCGAGAGGATCGCCTTGTGCGCCGAGATCCAGCGCGATAAGGTTGGTCTTGCCATTGGGCAGCACAGCCACCGGCGGAGGCGTGCCTTCGAAATGGCCGCCGTGATAGAGCTCGGTTAAAGCCGACTGTACCGTACCATCGCCGCCATTGACGATTAGGACCTTCGGCTTCACGCGTGCGATCATTTCGAGCGCCTTGGCGATCTGTCCGATTTCCTCGACCTCATAATGGAAAATGTCAGGATTTTTTGCACAATAGCAACGAACTGCCGGCAACAGCGACCTGTTGCCGGTTGAATTGGGGTTCGAAAGGAGTGCAACTAAAGCCAAATATTTTCCGTTACATATACTTGAGGTTGATGGTTATGCGCGTCACGCCCGGCCCGGCCTGAAAAGCGACTTTGCTTACTGACGGTTTGCCAAGATTGAAGATGTTGATGCTCGGGTTGTTGGAGAAACCGCCGCCATCATTGCGGATGTCGGTCTTGCCGTTCGCGTTCAAATCATGGCGAACCGCGATGCCATATTTTCCTTCGGCAGGCACGGGAACGCAAAAGGACATGTTACCTGCATTGGCGCGGCTTTCGATCCGGTGCAGCCAACTGCCCTTTGCCAGCCACGCGCTTCCGGTGGCAGGGTAGGACTGCACACGAATTTTGCCTGCGGACTGCTTTACTCCGCGCACGTTAACCAGCACCGCGGGGCCTTTACCCGCAGAACAGCGCGACAAATCATTACCGATTTCTTGCCCAGCCAGAGCTGCGCCCGAACCGAGCGCCAGACCAGTGGCCGCCAAAAAAGCAAAAAACTTATTCATTACAAAACTCCTGGAACGCTATTTCCGGCGTCGTCACTTTGTCGACGCCATCGATATTGCCCCTGAACCTGTAAGCGTCTATCGGTTGAGTTTGCGGCCAAATTAGGGTGACAGGGCGACCATAAGTTGAAATTTATCACTGCCACCGACCGCTACATCTTCAAGCTTGTATTGTTGCCGCTGCTCGCGACGCTCGCGATTGCAGCTTCGTTGTTGCTGCTTGAAAAGATGCTCAACCTTTTCGATTTTGTCGCAGCAGAGGGTGGACCTGTGAGTGTAGTGTGGCGAATGCTCGCCAATCTTATTCCGGAATATCTGTAGCTCGGCATCCCGATCGGTCTTTTGCTCGGTATCCTGCTGGCCTTCCGGCGCCTTGCAACCTCTTCGGAACTCGACATTTTTCGCGCTGTAGGCATGAGCTATTTCCGGCTGTTGCGCGTGCCGTTCCTGTTTGCGATTGCGCTGGCCATCGTCAATTTTGCTATCGTTGCCTACATTCAGCCGAGCGCGCGCTATTTGTACGAGGAGCTACGTTTCGAGCTCCGCTCCGGCGCATTTGGTGCGAAAGTGCGTGTTGGCGAATTTAACAATGTGGGCAAAAATTTGACGGTCCGGATTGATGAGAGCCGGAATAATGGCAACCAATTGTCCGGCATGTTTGTGTATGCAAAGAGCAATGGCGGCCAGTCGATTGCGGTAACTGCGGAAGAAGGGCAGTTTCTGCGCACAGACGACCCCGATACGATATTGCTGCGTCTGGAAAAAGGTACTCTGGTGCATGATGCACCGACATTTAAGACGCCGCGTGTTTTGAGTTTTACCAGTCATGATGTGCCGATCCCTTTGCCGCAAATCGAAAATTTTCGGACCCGCGGCGGCAAGGACAGGGAGTATCTGCTTACCGAACTGGTGAAGATCGGTGGCGATTCAGCACGGCCCGCCTTGGAGCGTAATCAGGCATGGGCCAACTTCCATTTCCGGCTTGTCGAGGTGGCAATGATGCTGCTGCTGCCCTTCCTCGCGCTAGCGTTGGCGATTCCGCCCAAACGGTCAACCTCGGCGCTGGGTGTCTTTCTTTCAATTGTGATGGTAGTCACCTATCACAAGATCAATGAATATGCCGAAGGTGTTGGCGGCATGGGCATTATCGATCCGTTTATTGCTTTGTGGGTGCCGTTCCTGTTTTTTGCTGGTCTGATACTTTGGATGTATCATGTCATCGCGCACGTACCCGGAGGGCAGCCGATTGGCGCGCTTGAGGTATTCGCCGACAAGGCTGGCAAGTCGATACGAAAATTGTTCCGCTTTGGCCGTAAATCGCGGCTGGCGACCATCGGCATGCCCGATCAGGACGAGCAATAATGCACTTTTTTCCTTCCAAAAATATCACCTGGTATATGGCCCGGCTTTTCGTCATTCGCAGTCTTGCTGTGCTGGCCATGCTAGTGTTGGTGCTAATGACGCTCGATCTGCTCGGTGAGAGCGGCAAGATATTGTCGGTTCCGGGCAATGATCAGGGCGATGTGCTGCGTTATGTCAGTATGCGTGCGCCACAGATAATTGCGCGGTTCCTGCCATTTTCCGTCCTGCTCGGCACGCTTATTACCTTTGCCGCGCTAAGCCAGAATAGCGAGGTTATCGCAATGAAAGCTGCGGGCCTGTCAGCGCACCAGATTTTGGCTCCGATGTTTGTAGCAAGCCTTGGCGTTGCTATCCTTTCATTTGCCTTCAACGATACTGTGGTCGCCCCCAACACGGCGCGTTTGAAGGTCTGGCAGGAAGCCGAATATGGCACAGTTCCGCCCGATACTGGCGTGAAGACCAATGTATGGGTGCGCGAGGGGCAGGATCTGATCAATGCGGGCACTGTGACGGGGGTAGGTAACGCAACACTGCTGAGCAACGTTAGCCTGTATTTGCGCGCTAATGGTGGGTTGCGTCAGGTCATAAAGGCGCAGGAAGCGCGCTATACTGGCGAAGGTTGGCAGCTTAAAAATGTGAAATCTTTCGATGTTGCAACCACCGAACAGAAAGTCTTCGACGGCTTGGTTATAGGTAAGGGCATTACGCCCGACCGTTTCAATTATGTGAAAGTGGACGGAGACAGTCTGGGCTTTTTGCCGCTAATGGGGGCCATCGATGACTTGAAGGCGGCGGGACGGCGAACGGATAATCTCGAAGGAATATTGTGGCATAAATTATCCGCGCCGCTTTCCACGCTACTGATGCCCTTGCTTGCGGCGGTGGCGGCGTTCGGTCTGGCGCGTTCAGGGGCTTTGTTCTTGCGTGCCGTAATCGGAATGGCGCTTGGTTTTACCTATTTTGTCGCAGACAACTTTGCGCTCGCAATGGGGAATTTGGGTGCCTATCCGCCGTGGATTGCGGCATGGGGACCGTTCTTGCTGTTCCTGCTGATCGGAGAGACGGTGCTGGTCCGCACCGAAGAGTAAGGAACTGGCATGACCGACATCATCATCCGGGCCGTCGTCAACAAAGCCGATAAAAAGGCTTTCGTGGACTTGCCATTTCGCCTTTACGCCAATGATCCCAATTGGGTTCCACCGTTGAAGGACGAAGTATATGGTTTGATTACGCCGGGGAAAAACCCGTGGTTCGAACATGGGCAGGCGGAGTTTTTTCTGGCAGAACGAGGTGGGCAAGTCGTCGGTCGCATTTCCGCGCATATCGACCATCTGGCGCTGAAGCAGCCACCAGAACAGGGCATGGGGCCGGGTTGTGGCAATTGGGGGATGTTCGAGGCGGAGGATGGAGCCGTGGCCGCGGCGCTCATTGCCCGGGCTGAAGATGCCCTTCGCGCGAAGGGCATGAACCGGTCTATGGGTCCGATCAGCCTTGCTATGTGGGATGAACCGGGGCTTCTCGTTGAAGGGTTTGACCATCCCCCAACGGTAATGATGGGGCATCATCAGGCGGCTTATCAGGGCTGGATTGAGGGGGCAGGCTACGCAGGTGTCAAAGACCTATATACCTACGCGATTCCGATAGATGTCCCGTTCCCGCCATTGGTTGAACGCATTGTCGCATCGGGTGAACGAAACGATCGCATCGTTATCCGACGCGTCGATAAAAGTAAATTCAATGAAGAAGCTGAACTGATACTCAATATTCTCAACGACGCATGGAACGACAATTGGGGATTTGTGCCGTTCACCGACGCGGAGATTGCCTATGCCGGCAAAAAGCTCAAACCAATCGTTTACGAAGATTTGATCCGGATTGCCGAGGTCGACGGCGAGCCGGTTGCTTTCATGATGACGCTGCCCGATTTGAATGAGAAAATTGCGGGATTTGGAGGGTCATTGTTCCCATTCAATTGGGCAAAGCTTTTATGGTGGTTGCGTAAGCCCACTGTGCGGACAATGCGTGTACCTTTAATGGGCGTGCTCAAAAAGTTTCAGTCAACCCGGATGGCAAGCCAGTTGGCTTTCATGCTGGTCGAACTTATCCGTCAGGATTCGGTCGCAAAGTTCGGCGCTGTGCGTGGTGAATTTGGCTGGGTGCTGGATAACAACGGGCCTATGAAGTCGGTCGGCGAAGCGATTAACGGGAAAATCAACAAGATATACCGCATCTACGAGAAGGCGCTGTAACGCCACCTGAGCGTTTGCGACATTTTCATACACTTTCAAAGTTGCGCTGCGGGGCGGTGCGCGTACCATCGTGTTGGAGTGCAGGGCGGTATGCCCCAATGTTCGGGAGTGAACATGACAGTCGAAGCCGCAATAGCCGCCAACCGATTTGGTCTTGGTGCCAGACCGACCGAAACAGGGATAGCTAGCCCGCGCTTGTGGTTAAAGGATCAGATTTCCCGCTTTGATCCTTCGCCGCCTGAACTGTCGGGCCAGCCGACCCGTGCCGAAATCGCTGAAGAATTTCGAGAGTATCAGCTTGACCGGAAAGACCGGCGCGAGGCAAAGAAGGCGCCGGCGATGCAGTCCGATCAGGAAGCAATCGATCCCGATAAAATCGAGAAAGTCGTCAACAATTTGCGCGTGCGCTATGTCGCTGCTGCCGACGCTAGGATCGATGCTGCGCTGGCCAGCAACACGCCATTTGCCGAACGACTGGTGCATTTCTGGAGCAATCATTTTGCGGTCTCGATCGACAAGTTGCCAGTGCTCGCGCTTGGTGGCGATTTCGAATTCAACGCAATCAGGCCCAACGTCATGGGCAAATTCGCCGACCTTCTGCTTGCGGCGGTCACGCACCCGGCGATGCTGCTCTATCTCGATCAGGCGCAATCAATCGGGCCCGATAGCCCGCTTGCCGCCCGGATTGCGGCGCGTCGAAACAAGGAACTTGGTCTGAACGAGAATCTGGCGCGCGAGATATTGGAGCTGCACACGTTGGGGGTTCGCACGACCTACACCCAGACCGATGTGACCGAATTTGCCCGCGCTTTGACCGGTTACACAGTCGGGGGAATGGGCAGAGGGCCGGTGCAACGCTTGCTCCTTCAGAATGGCAAACCCGGCGACAGCCTGTTTTTCGATCCGATCCATGAGCCCGGCGATCGCAGGATTATGGGCAAAGTCTATGGCCAGAGCGGCATTGCACAATCGAAAGCGGTATTTGGCGAAATTGCGACACACCCTGCGACCGCAAAGCATATTGCGACCAAATTGGCGGCGCATTTTGTCGCTGATCTGCCGCATCCTTTGCTGGTGGCGCGCCTTGAAAAGGCATTTCTGCATAGCGGTGGCGATTTGCCCACCGTGTACCGTGCGCTGGTCGACGCGCCGGAAGCATGGGCGCAGCAGCAAGCGAAGTTTAAATCGCCTTGGGATTGGGTGATATCCAGCCTGCGTGCGCTGGACGTGCGCGAACTTGCCACTCGCAACCGGCAATCGGTGGCAATGTTCAATCAGTTGGGGCAGCCGATCTGGAAGCCGGGCTCTCCTTCTGGTTACGCCGACACCGCCGAAAACTGGGCAGGTGGCGCGGCGTTGATGCGGCGGGTGGAAATCGCGAGCCGCCTTGCCGAGCGCAGTGTCAATCGCGTCGATGCGCGCACGCTTGCGCCGCGCGTGCTAGCCGGGCAGCTGGGGAAAACGACAACCGAGAGCATCGCGAGGGCCGAAAGCCCGTCGCAGGGGCTTGCGCTCATGCTGCTCTCACCTGAATTTTTGCGGAGATAGAGATATGCTGAACCGGCGCTTTTTCGTTGCATCGGGCCTTACCGGTATGGTGCTCACTTCGTTTCCAGGCGTTGCATGGTCAGCGCCTGCCACGAACAAGAAATTCGTCTTCATCATCCAGCGCGGTGCCGCCGACGGCCTGGCAACGCTTGCGCCGACCGGCGACCCCGACTTCCTGCGCGCACGCGGCGAAGGCGCTTCCGACGCTCTGACGGGAACAAAGCTCGATGGCCTCTTCACGCTCCACGCGGCGATGCCGGAAAGCGCAAAGCTGTTTGCTGCAAAGCAGGCAAGTTTCGTCCATGCCGTTGCCTCTGGCTATCGCGAACGCTCGCATTTCGATGCCCAGAACATGCTCGAGTCGGGGGCTGGGCGACCTTATGGCAGCGACGATGGCTGGCTCGGACGATTGCTGACTATTCTGCCAAAGGACGAAGCCAAGGCAATGGCGGTTGCATCCGCTGTTCCGTTGGCGTTGCGCGGACCAATTGCTGCGAACAGCTATGCGCCATCGAGGCTTCCCGATGCGAACGCTGATTTGATGGAGCGGCTGACCACCCTTTATGCGGAGGACCAGCAACTCGCGCAATTGTGGAGTGACGCTAAGGCCGCCGAAGCCATGGCTGGTGCGCCCGCCGATCAGGCACTGAAGGGCGGTGCCGGGCTTGGACAAATGGCGGCGGGGTTGCTGGCAGGCGCGAATGGCGCGAGAATCCTCATGCTCGAAACCAATGGCTGGGACACGCATTTCCAGCAGAAGGGGCGGCTGGCCACAGGTTTGAAACAACTTGATGCGCTGATCGGTGCGCTGTGCGATAATCTGGGTGCGGAATGGAACAATACGCTGGTGATGGTCGCAACCGAATTCGGACGCACCGTAGCCTTTAATGGCACCGGCGGCACCGACCATGGCACCGCGAGTGCTGCAATGCTGTTCGGTGGTGCGCTAGCCAATGGCGGCAAGGTGGTTGCCAATTGGCCGGGACTGGCCGCATCAAGTTTGCATGAAGGTCGTGATCTGAAGCCAACGATGCGGTTTGAACAATTTGCGAGCGATGCCGTTGCAGCGCATTACGGTATCGATCCTGTCAAAACGCGGCGTACCTTGTTCCCCGAATTTACCTGAGTTGCAGAATCCGCGGTGGAAGGGCATCAACGGGCCATGACCCGTTGTTATCGGCTGGACAGACGGTCCCACGAGATTGCGATTGCGTTTGGCACACATCAAGGGCCAGACCCTTGGGGTGGTGGCAATTTGCTTCCCGGCGAGTTCGCACCGGTGATCGTCCGGTCGCAAATGACGCAGCAGCGATTCATTCGCCCTATGGTTTGGGGTTATCCCGCGCCCGATGGCATTGCACCGAATGGTGAAGTGAACTGGGTGCCAACGGTGCGCAATGTCGAAAGCCCATTCTGGATTGGTAATTTGCGGCACAGCGAGTTGCGTTGTCTAGTTCCGGCCACCGCCTTCCTGTTGCGCGCCAAGGGTAAAGAACACGCTTTCACGCTTCCGGATCAGCCTTTGTTCGCAATGGCGGGCATTTGGCGGGATTTGACCGACATGCCGGTTTTCGCAATAGTGTCGAGCGACGCCACGGGTGAGGCGAAGGGCAAGGGGGCGAGCAGCATGCCGGTTATTCTCGACGAAACGCAGCAGCAGCGATGGTTGACGACAGACTGGAAAGAGGCGTCTTTTTTAGTTGCTCCTTATGCAGGTGCGCTTGCGACATGTGCGTAGTCGCGATTGCCTGGGGCGCTCATCCAAAATGGCGGCTGGTAGTTGCAGGAAACCGCGATGAGTATCATGCCCGCGCTTCCGCGCCGCTGGCGCATTGGGAGGATTTACCGGACATAATTGCAGGTCGCGATCTGGTCTCTGGTGGGACATGGATGGGGGTGAGTGAGGTTGGTCGGTTTGCCGTCGTAACCAACATCCGCAACCCTGAAGGGCCAGACCCGGCCAAGGCGTCACGCGGCGCTTTGGTTGGCGATTGGCTGGCGCAAGGTACAGTCCCGGAAAGGCTGGATGCTTTCAATCCGTTCAATCTCGTCATTGGAGATGCCGATGGCCTCGAATATATCGCCAACCGTCCGGGCGACGTCCGTGAACCTCTGCCTAGGGGTATCCACGGCCTGTCCAATGCCATCGCCAACGAGCACTGGCCGCGCAAGGACAGGCTGAATGTGATGATGGCGGAATGGCTGAAGGGAGCTGCGAACCAACCAGAGCAACTGTTGGAATGCCTTGCCGACGAAACCCTGCCAGATCGCGATGCCCATCCGATTTTTATTAGAAGTCCCGTATACGGCACGCGCTGTAGCACCGTCTTTGCAATTGATAACGAAGGTCTGGGGCTGGTCATTGAACGCAGCTTTGATGCAGGCGGCGCAACTGTTGCCGACATGCGTTCAAACTTTCGCTGGCACGGTTGACCGCAAGCAAGGAACAGCGCCTTCACTTCCGCGTTTGCCCTTTCAACCTTCAGGAAAGGATTTTCCGTGACCCAACCAGATAATAACCGACCCGTAGGAGGCACGCCTGCAACAGACGCAGCTGCGAATGAAGATGCCCAAGATGCCGCGATCACTGCCACCGGGCTGGACATCGATAACGACCACGCAGACGAAAAACCTCTGAACCGTTCACAGGATGCACCTGAGAACGAAAACCCGGAACAGGATGATGAACCGGCGCAAGCGCAGACTGTTGCCGGTGAAGCCATGCGCCGCGAGTCTAATCCACCTTACGGGCAAGAAAGCGAGCATGGCGGTCAACCCAACCCTGCCCAGCTTGGCGCTGATGATGCTCAGGACGTGGTGGATCATATGAACCAGATGGAACGCAGCGGCCAGATCGATATGGATGCCTATCGCGGCGAACGAAATGATGATGACGAAGCCGAGATGCTCGGACAAGGTGGTATGGAGCCGGATGACCTAGATGAGCATGGCAATAAACCGCGCGACGAACAGTTCACGCCGGTTGAATAGTTTTCCCCAAGGCGTCCACTTTGGGACGTCGTAAGGAGCGGAGGGCCCGTTCTCCCTAACCGGAGGGCGGGCCTATTTTTCGGTTTTGGCCTTTGCTTTATGTGCGGCAATATCGGCATCGAGCGCGGCGATACGAACACGCTCAGGCGAATCCTTGGGCAGTCCCTTCAGGCGCGCGGTGGCCCATAAGCTGCGGCGTTCGGATTCGAGTGCTTTGAGATATAAGTCGGCCATGCCGTTGCCCTAGGCCGATCCGTTCATTGCGTAAACAGTGGTTGGGGTTGGGTGGAAACAATGGCTGCCATAGGCAACCCGCCGTAAATATGGGGGAACAAAGCTCCGCCGCGCGACACCTCCCACCTGATCACGTCATCCAGCATCGGCAAATCGACTTCGGCAATGACTAGATCCTTTTGACCTGCAAAATGCTTGTCGAGCGTTCCCTGAACCTGATCGGCGGTAGACAAGTGAATATATCCATCAGCAAGGTCAACCGGCGCCCCTCGGAAGATGCCGTCGGTCTGGAACTGGATCCATTGTTCTCCCGTGAGAATCTTGAATGCGGTAGTCGGATGAGGTGCTTGAGTCATCGCTGTTCCATGACAAAACAACGGCCTATGGGCAAGTTCCATCACTTCATCGCAAAAACTGTGGTAATAAAGTAACAACCGCTTGTTGTTTTATATTCATGAAACCTTCGGCTGGGGGATTCCGTTTGTTCATTGGCGTCGCGAATGACGGCGTCAGTTTGACAATAAATGGAATATCAAAATGCGTAAGATTCTAATTGGTGCGGCCCTCCTCTCCACCGCACTTGCCACCCCAACATTCGCTCAGGAAAGCGCTCCTTTCACGGGTCCGCATATCGAAGGCCTCGTCGGATATGACGATGTCAGCGAAGGCGAAGGCAATGTTATGTACGGCGTGTCCGGCGGTTACGATTTTCAACTTGGCGGCGTGATTGCCGGAATAGAAGGCGAATTTGCCGACTCGGACGTAAAGGGAACTGCAAATGACCTTATCACGACCGGCGACAGCTTCCGTTTGAACACAGACCGCGACCTTTATGTCGGCGCGCGCATCGGCTTTGCGGTAACACCATCAACGATGCTCTATGCCAAGGGCGGCTATACCAACGCCAAATTCGAAGGCCGGTTTAACGACGGTGCAGGCACGATCTACAACAATGGCGTAACCGCCGACGGCTACCGTCTTGGTGCCGGTATCGAACAGAATTTCAACCTGTTCGGCCCAAGCGGCTTCATAAAGGCCGAATATCGTTATTCGAACTACCAGAATCTTGACATAGGTCAGGATGACTTTGATCTGGAAACAGACATCGATCGCCATCAGGCAGTTGTTGGCGTAGGCGTTCGCTTCTAGTTCTACGACGTACTTTTGTGATTTGAAAGAGACAGCTGGGCTTTGGCCTGGCTGTCTCACGTCTAAACAACGATAAATGATGTTCAATCCAGAAGAAACGGCGTTTGTCGTGTACACAATCGTTTCCCGCCGAATGTCGTGGAACGCGCAGAACACTCCACTGTTACCGCTATCCAACCAAAAGGATGTCTGTATGGGTGTAGCCAGTTGTAGCCGGAGCGAGAATGAAGCCGCGGCAACCGAGCGTCGCGAACATTCCAAACCAGGAATGAAACCAGTGAACGCCGTCGAGCCTTCCCTTGCAGCGGGCTCGTGTGGCGACAGCTATGAGGATGCTGATGTTGAAAACTTCAAGATAAGCGCCCGCCGCTTCGATCAATTTACTGCGAAAATCAAGAACCGCCCGCCATTAAACCCAAGCTTCGAATAGAAGTTTTAGCCGCCGCACGTCGACCTCCGGCGAGTTAGCGCCGGCCTAAACGGGCGACTATTGTGACGAAGAACGCGGTCGACCAGCCGAGTAACAGAAGGCCATTGATGCCTTCGATCGCCGCGACCAGCCGCCAAGCGGGCTCGATATAACGGTCGTCGAAGCCGATGCCAGCATAGCTTATCGTCGAAAAGTAGACCGCGGTTTCGAGGCTATCGACCGCGCCTATGGCTTCATACAGAAATGCATAAAGCCAGATTTCGAAACCGTGGAGCGTGAACAGCCCGATCACCAGTGCCAGCGTGAACAGCATCGTGCGGAGCGACATTGCCTGCAAATGATGCGCGCGTTCGGCCTGGACTTCGCTGCGCAGGCTGCGCCCCAGCAATGCCAGCCCGCCGCCGTGGATCACCACGGTGAGCAGCACCATGACGGTCGACACGAAAAGCTGGGTGAACATATTCCTACATGCAGTCGGTGCAAAGCGTCGCCTGTGGCATGGCGGCCAGGCGGGCTGCTGCAATTTCCTCACCACAGGACAGGCATTTGCCATAATGACCCGAGTCTATCCGGCCAATAGCGGCACGGACTGATGCAATTTCCTCCATGACCATGGCATCTTCGGTGGCGAGTGCAGCGTCGTCCTCCATTTCCGTTGCCTGTTCTTCGGAATCCGCGCTCATTGGCTCGGTCAGCTCGGTCTCGATCCGCGTCGCGCGGCGTTCAAGCTCGGCAAGCCGGGCCGCGAGCTTATCCCGGACAGCAGTAAAGTCGCTCATATCGCCGCATCTTGGGCAGCAAGTGCATTGGTAACTTCGTCCAGCAGCGCCAACCGTTCTTTCTTCAATTCCTCGGTTCTGTCATCCGAAGCGGCCTCAATACCGCTATCAATCCGGTGGATTTCGCGATTCAATACGTGATAGCGGTCGGCAAGCCCGGCAAACCTTGGGTCGCTGGCTTTCAACGCATGGATTTGCGCAGCGGCAGCGGGAAATTCATCGTGTAACTCGTGTGGCGTGTGTGACATCATATTCCCTTTTGTTGTGGTGGTGGGGGCCAGTATAGGCCCATGAATCAGAAACGCATTGCGCTGAATCAAACAACTTTCGCAATCATTGATCTAAAAAGTGTGCCTCTCGGACAAGCCAAGGCATTGCTATGCGTCAGGGAAGGATCGCTAGCGCATCAAAAGGACAGCCGCTAGAGTGAAACGATGAGATATCACGGGCGATTTGTATGTACCTTGATGGCCTGTGGCATGCTGGTGTCGCTGGCGGGGGCCGCGCAGGCGGAAGAAGCGCCGGAGCGCGAGAAACTGCCCAAAGCCGTTCCGGTCCCGCCCGCGCCGATGCCAGCGTTGCCGCCCGCCGTAATCGACGATACGCTGGCCATTGGTGGTGAAGACATAAACGCGCGCAAGGTGCGTAGCCGGATGACCATCGCGGTTCAGGTCAACGGCAACGGCCCTTACCGCTTTGTTGTCGATAGCGGCGCTGATAGTTCGGTCATCGGCGCACGGATCGCCCGCGCACTGCAACTGCCGGTTGGGTCACAGGTTACGCTGAACGGGATGACTGGCAGTAGCATCGTCCCGCGTGTGCTGGTCGACGAACTCGGACTTGGGCCGGTTCGCGTCGCCAATCTTGAACTTCCGGTGTTGCAGGAACGCGACATGGGCGGCGATGGTATGCTGGGTATCGATGCACTGGCCGAAGAAAGGTTGATGCTCGATTTCGAAAAGCGCCTGATTACCGTAGAGGATGCGAGCAAACCTGCTCCACGAATGGATGGGGAGATTGTCGTCACGGCGCGGCGGCGCCGCGGCCAGTTGATACTGACTCAAGCGAAGGCAAATGGCCGGACGATTAACGCCGTCGTCGACACCGGCACCGAAATCACAATCGGCAATTCGGTGCTGCGCGACCAGATCCTGCGGCGCGGCGGCAAGATGGACAAAATTGCAGTTACCGGCGTAACCGGCGTAACCGTCGAACTCGAACTCGCCCGTGTCGGCGAAATCCGGCTGGGGAGTGTTATCCTGCGAAATATTCCGATCGCTTTTGCTGACGTGCCGCCATTTGAGGTTTTCGGCCTGACAAAGGAACCCGCGCTGCTGCTCGGCACCGATTTAATGGAAACATTCCGCCGCATCAGCCTTGATTTCAAGGCGCGCAAAGTGCGTTTTCAACTGCGGAAATGCGAGTCCACAAGTATCGTAATTAGTACTGCGGCGCGGTCGTCACTGTCTCGGCTTGGGGTCGAAAAAGGCAATGCCAACGCCTGCCGAAGGTGAAAACGATCAGCTGGCAATTGCCATACCTCAATCCAGACGCGCGTCTGCGATGGTTCCAAAAATCAGGACTGCGGCGAAAGCAATGACCATGCCGCTGAACAGGGCAACGAAGGGAATTTGAAAAGCGTCCATGTTGGGCTCCTATATCTGAACTGAAGCCTGATTATCCGCTGTGGAGATTGCTTGCCTTGATCTGAGTCAAAAACTGCAACGCACCAGCGACAAGATGGTCTCAAATCAGATGCTACAATGGAGAAATCGGCGCCAGGCGATTCCCGATGTGGTATAAAGCGGTATGAGCGGTACATCATTCAACCCGATCAAGGCAGGCGCACTCTATTTCGCGCTGATTTTTGCTCTGGGGTTCGTACTCGGAACTATCCGCGTGCTGTGGCTTGTCCCGGCAATAGGGGAAACAGCGGCGGTCCTGCTCGAGCAGCCCGTCATGCTGACCGCAAGCTGGTTTGCAGCGGGCTGGATGGTGAGGCGGCACGACCTTGTAACAACGGGCGAGCGCGCGATGATGGGCGCGGTGGCATTGGCGCTGCTGTTCATTGCAGAGCCTTTATTTGCCTATGGGCTGTTTGGCCAGACACCGCAGGATTGGGTGGTCGGCGTTTTTACTATGCCGGGGCCAATCGGTCTGGCGGGGCAAATCATGTTCGGCCTGATGCCGCTGCTCATCGCCCACCGCCTCACCAATTGGGAAAGGTGAACGACACCTGTGAACTGAACTCGCCGATTTTGTAGCTCGCGCCTTCACAGACCGGCGTCACTTCCTGCGGTGTGAACGCGCCGCTTGCCGCCAGATTGGCTTTACCTTTGCCGGCGGGGGTCAGCGTGATGGTGACCCCGCCCAATGTCGCGCTGCCCGCTTTGTCGAGTGGCAGTTCGATGTGGTTTTCCTTGCGCCTGCCGACGCCGGCCCCCCAATACCATAATTGTACCGATTTGCCCGACATGCCCGAAACCTCGATCTTGCGCGACGCAGGATAGCTGTCGAGCGGACCGCCATTTTTGGCACCGGTCACGGGTGGCGGCGTGCTGTCTGTCCAGCCGACTTGCGGGCTCAACGGCATGTCGAGCCGCGAATAGCTGAGCCCCATATTCCCGCTTTTCGGCCGCCAGGCATTGTCATATCTGCCATCTTCGTCGCGGTCTTCGAGGCAGATCCAGCGATAATGCCCTTCGCCGGTCGCGCCACCGAACAGACCGTTCTGCCAGCCAATCGAGCAATGCCGGTCAACCCCGCCCAGCCCCCTCCAGATGGTGATCGGCGATCCCGCAGCAAGCGGAACGGCCTTGGACAAGGACTTCCCCTTGTCGTCGAGAAGGTTGATGTCGTTCCCCAGATAGCGCTTCACAGGCGTGATCGCATATTCCTGTTGCGCGATGACGAGCCCTTTGCGCGCCAGCGTCGCAGTGGTGAGATATTCCTGCTTGGCGGTGGTGGGTTCGTTCATCACCAACGCCCAGCTTTGCACCGGTGCGCCATAGGGACCAAAAGGACCGCTCCAGCAATTCTCATCCGCCACCGCCGCTGACGGCAAACAGGCAAGCAATCCCAATGTTATGATTTTCCGCACACGACCCCCTCCGATGTTATGGAGAAGCTATATAAATTGATTTTATCCTGCAAGCATCCAGCCACCGGCGAGCGCCGCGGCGAAGACCTGGAATATCGCGGTCTGGTGCAGGTTGCTGGAAAAGGGCTGCTTGCGGGTCTTGTGCTGGAACAGCGCGCGCCCCGTATAAGCGCCGATGGTTCCGCCGAGGAACGCCCAGCCGAGCAACGTCCCCTCCGACACGCGCCATGTGCCCTCCTCTGCGCGGATCTTGTCGAGGCCAAACAGCATGAATGTCCAAAGGTTGACCAGCGCGAACGCGGCGAGGGCGTTGGGCAGGGTGAGGAGGGCGGTTACATTCACTGGATAAATGCGATGTCGAAGTGGCAGCTTAGCGCATCAGCGCTGATTGATCTGGTTCAGATTATCCGCGCTTTTTTCCAGACCTTTCATCACATTGTCGATCTGCTCTTGGCTGGCGGCATCATCGGTTGCTGTATCTGTGGCTTCGGGGATGGAGCAGTAAGCAGTGAGCATCACCGACGCAGCGAACCACAAAGCTCGCCAGCGGCTTGCAAATACTGTTTTGATAGGCGGACCGAACATGAAGCCATCATGGGGCCGGCGGGTTAACATTTGATGTGGGTCGCGGGGTGGCATAGCTTTTGCCTCATAATCCATGATTTCATGCTGCATTGCCGCCTGATTTGCTCCGCAATCGATTTTCATCCCCTCGGCTTTGCCGGTCGTTAACAATAGAGCCGCACCATGTGCGGCATGGGAAAGCATTTCAGGGTCATCGAGGGCGGACGCAGTCGGCGTAAAGACGGGCGGGACGAGGCTCGCCGGGTGCGTCCGGTTGGCGATACGCGCTATTGGCCGGCGCAACCAAGCCATCCCGTTGGAAAGCCGGTACGAGGGCGCCAATCGCGGGACAGCAATTTATGGTCGGTGGCACCGCTCGCGCTGGCGTTGGCGGCTGCAACATTCTGGGGTGTCTGGACGCTTACGGCTCCCGAAAATGGCATGGGAAGCGGCGCCATCGCCCTCGCGTCATCCAGCGACAGGGAAAGTGCCAGCTTCAGCTTCTGCCACACCGGCGGCGGGTATAATTGCGTCGTTGACGGCGACACCATCCATTACAGGGGAACCAAGATCCGCATTGCCGATATCGACACGCCCGAAACGCATCCACCGCGGTGCGAGGCCGAGGCGACCAAAGGCGCGGCCGCGACGCAGCGGATGCTGGCACTCGTCAATGCCGGACCGTTCAGCCTGCAAACCATCGACCGCGACGAGGACCGCTATGGCCGCAAACTGCGCGTGGTGACGCGCGGCGGGGAAAGCCTGGGCGGTGTGCTTGTCGATGAAGGGCTGGCGCGCTGGTACGGGGGCGGACGGCAAAGCTGGTGTTGACGCGCCAAGGCGGTCTGTCCAAAGTCGCGCGATGTGCAACCATTATGCGAACAACCCCGATGCGCAGGCGTTGCTGCAAACGTGGCGCGAATATATAGCGTGGAGCCTGCCGCCCAAGATCGCCCCGCCATCGACGCAGCTGGAAGAGGAAATCTGGCCTCGGCGTGAGGCGGCGGTGGTTCGGCAATCGGCGGAGGCGGGCGGCGCGTTTGTCGATTCGATGGTCTGGGGCGTACCGCTGTCCTTACCCGGAAAGCGGCCGGGGACGACGGTGACCAAGTATGTCACCAACGTCCGCAATCTTGCCAGCCCGTTCTGGCGATCGATGCTGGCAAAGCCCGAACAACGCTGCCTCGTGCCCTTCACGCGCTTTGCCGAGCCGAAGGTAGGGGCTGGACGGGAAGAGCATTGGTTTACGATAAAGGACCGCCCGGTGTCGGCCTTTGCGGGTGTTTGGCGCTGGGCCGAAATGCCGAAACAGCCGACGCTCGATCTGGATGGGGAAAGCGGAGCTCCGGATGCGGCGAAGGTCTTCGCCTTCCTGACATGCGAGCCCAACCCTTTGGTCGCGCCGCTGCATCCCAAGGCGATGCCGGTGATATTGCAAGAGGCGGATTTTAGCGCGTGGTTGACGTCGGAGTGGGAGGAGGCGGTAAAGCTCGTGGTGCCATTTCCGAGCCAGTTGATGGAAGTCGCCTAGTTCCCGTAATACGGCTCACACGCGATGCCGTCGCCATCGCCGTCCATATGTTCGCCATAGCCTGGGTCGCCGCGATATAGCGGGGCTTTGCCGGCGGCGCGGACTTCGTTGCAGCCGCTATAGGGGACGGATTGTTCCACCCCGTCGCGCGCCGCGATTTCTTCCTCGGTCACGGCCGGGAAATTATAGACGCCGAGGAAGGTCAGGACGACCAAAGGAGCAGCGGTTTTGAGAAACGAGTCGCGGGCCATTGCCGTGAAATGTCATGGGGGTGGTTAAGGGGAGGTTGAGAGGTGGCGCGTAACCCAGAAAAAATGCTTCCTCCTGCGCCCAAGGCCAAAACAAGTTCTGATAGGCCGAGTCCAGTTTCTGTAACTTTTGCAAGGAAATCAGCCAGTGGTTGCGATTCTGGGATACCGGTTTCGACGGGTGGCGTTACATCGTTGACGAGTGTGTCGCCCTCGTCAGGTACGACATCATTTGCCCAATCACGCAATAACTCAAGATCCGTGCCGAACGAAAAACTGATCGTTGTGATATTCTCTTCCGTTTATTTCGGCACGAGATAGGCCTGAGCCTTGTTAGCTTCCTCAACTATTTCAACTTTATCAGGTATTTACTCCGCCGCAACCCCTGCTTGCTCGAACATATCCATGCCGTCATTCTCGGCGGCGGGTTCGATGCCGATGATCTTCTTCTTGCGGCGATCGAAGCTGTCCCACACTTCGCCCCAGTTTCCGCGGGTTGCGGCCTTCGCATATTCGGTCGCGCGGGTTTCGAAGAAGTTGGCATGCTCGACTCCGTTCAGCAATGGCGCGAGCCATGGCAGCGGGTGGTCTTCGACCATGTAGATTGCGGGCAGGCCCAGCTGGCCTAGCCGCCAGTCGGCGATGTAGCGGATGTAGCGCTTGATTTCCTTTGCGGTCATACCGGGCACGGGGCCCATTTCGAACGCAAGGTCGATGAAGCTGTCTTCCAGGCGAACGACCTTCTGGCAGCAATCGATAATGTCTTCCTTGACGGCTTTGGTCAGGCAGCCGCGCTCTGCACAGAATGCGTGGAACAGCTTGGTGATGCCTTCGCAGTGAAGGCTTTCGTCGCGGACCGACCATGATACGATCTGCCCCATGCCCTTCATCTTGTTGAAGCGGGGGAAGTTCATCAGCATGGCGAACGACGCGAACAGCTGAAGCCCTTCGGTAAAGCCGCCGAACATGGCGAGCGTCCGGGCGATATCCTCATCGGTTTCGACGCCGAACTGGTGGATATAATCGACCTTCGCGGCCATTTCCTCATATTCGAGGAAGGCGCTATATTCGCTCTCCGGCATGCCGATGGTGTCGAGCAAGTGGCTGTACGCCGCGATGTGGACGGTTTCCATGTTGGAAAACGCGGTCAGCATCATCTTGACCTCGGTTGGCTTGAACACGCGGCCGTAATTTTCGTGGTAGCAATTCTGCACCTCGATATCAGCCTGTGTGAAGAAGCGGAATATTTGCGTGAGCAGGTTGCGTTCGTGATCCGAAAGCTTCTGTGCCCAGTCGCGGCAATCCTCGCCCAGCGGCACTTCTTCGGGCAACCAGTGGATTTGCTGCTGGCGTTTCCAGAAGTCATAGGCCCAAGGATATTCAAAGGGCTTGTAGCTATTACGGGCTTCTAACAGGGACATCTTCGTTTCCTTGGGTTTTTAATTTTTCAAATACGTTCGTTGCGTGTCTTTGGATGCCTTATTGACAGGCCAGACACTCCTCGTAATCGGTCTGCGCGGCGAGCTCCATTACGGGGGCTTCGACGGTGTTGTCCGCTTCGACGCCGCCTGCAAAACCGGCGCGCTGGATGCTTTTCGAGCGCAGATAATAAAGCGACTTCACGCCCAGTTCCCAAGCGCGGAAGTGAAGCATGAGGAGGTCCCATTTTTCTACGTCAGCCGGGATATAGAGGTTCAGCGACGTTGCCTGGTCGATAAAGGGCGTGCGGTCGGCGGCGAGTTCGATCAGCCAGCGCTGGTCGATCTCGAAGCTGGTCTTGAACGTGTCCTTTTCCTCTGGTGTGAGGAAATCGAGATGCTGGACCGAGCCGCCCTTTTCGAGGATGCTGTTCCAGACGTTGGTGCTGTCCTTGGCCTTGGCCTGAAGCAGTTTCTCCAGATACGGGTTCTTGACGATGAAGCTGCCCGACAGCGTCTTGTGCGTGTAGATGTTCGCCGGGATCGGCTCGATGCACGCGCTGGTGCCGCCGCAGATGATCGAAATCGACGCGGTCGGCGCGATCGCCATCTTGCAGCTGAACCGCTCCATCACGCCCATTTCCTCGGCATCGGGGCAGGCACCGCGTTCATTGGCGAGCATCATCGACGCTTCGTCCACCTGTGCGCGGATATGCTTGAAGAATTTCATGTTCCACGACTTGGCGAGCGCAGATTCAAAGCCAACGCCGCGTGACTGCAGGAAGCTGTGATAGCCCATGACGCCCAAGCCTACCGAACGTTCGCGGGCGGCGGAGTATTTCGCACGGCGCATCTCGTCGGGCGCACGGTCGATAAAGTCCTGAAGGACATTGTCGAGCATGCGCATCACGTCTTCGATGAACTGCTTGTCGACGCTCCACTCATCCCAAGTTTCGAGATTGAGTGACGACAGACAGCAGACCGCCGTGCGATCATTACCCAGGTGATCGCGACCCGTGGGCAAAGTGATTTCACTGCAAAGGTTGGATGTCGAAACCTTGAGGCCGAGATCGCGGTGATGCTTTGGCATCGCGTTGTTCACGGTGTCGCTGAAGATGATGTAAGGCTCGCCGGTGGCCAGACGGGTTTCGACGAGCTTCTGGAACAGGCTGCGCGCATCGACGGTGCTGCGGACTTCGCCGGTCTTGGGTGAGCGCAGGTTGAACTCGTCGCCGCTTCGGACGGCTTCCATGAATTCGTCCGTGAGCAGCACGCCATGATGCAGGTTCAGCGCCTTGCGGTTGAAGTCGCCCGATGGCTTGCGGATCTCGAGGAACTCCTCGATCTCGGGGTGCGATACGTCAAGATAGCATGCAGCGCTGCCGCGACGCAGCGAACCCTGCGAAATGGCGAGGGTGAGCGAGTCCATGACGCGAACGAACGGAATAATGCCGCTGGTCTTGCCGTTGAGGCCCACAGGCTCGCCGATGCCGCGCACGCTGCCCCAATAAGTGCCGATGCCGCCGCCGCGCGACGCGAGCCACACATTTTCGTTCCAGGTGTTAACGATGCCTTCAAGGCTGTCGTCGACGCTGTTCAGATAGCAGCTTATAGGCAGACCGCGACCGGTGCCGCCGTTCGACAGAACAGGGGTGGCGGGCATGAACCAAAGCTTCGAGATGTAATCATAAAGCCGCTGCGCATGATCCTGATCGTCGGCATAGGCCGAGGCAACGCGGGCGAACAGGTCCTGATAATTCTCACCCGGTAGCAGATAGCGGTCCTGCAGCGTGTCCTTACCGAATTCGGTCAGGAGCACATCGCGGCTCTCATCCGTGACGATATTGAACCGACGTGCGTCAACGGTCTTGCTGTCGCTCTCCGCCTTTTCATAAGCTGCATCGGTGTTGGTCGCAGCCTTTCTGGACGCAACTTTCCCCTCAGGTTTTTCCGCAATTTCGGTCTTTGCCTCGGTTACCAATTCTGCTTCCAGCACATCGTTCATCTCTAAATCGGCCCCCCGGCCTGTATCTCTAAAATCCATTTCAGCCCCTATGTCCTTATCCATGGCGATTCGCGGCAACCCTGTCGGCCACAACCGCTCTGTATTCCTGTTACGAAGAGATGTTCTCTTCTTGTTCGACTCAGGGCACGAAAGACCCTCTTAGCATTTTTTGGACATCGCAGGGTGCAAAATTCGACTTGTCCCCAGCTTATCGACGGAAAAATATCCCCGCCGGCAGAATCGCGTTCTGCAGCTTAAAGCACTATGTATGGTGATGCCCCCTACGGCCAACCGCTACCTATAGTGCCTTAATCATTTTCAGACGCAAGAGGGTAAATGGTAAATTTACTACTCAATTCGTCGCTATTGTGATTCCATTCGTCGCACGCATCATAGTGCTGCAATGCAGCGACGCATGGACCTGCTAAGCATTTTTTAGGGCGCAAGACGGAAAATCAACGAACAAAGATATTTTCGATTTTTGTGTCGGAAATCACTAACGGCCCCAATATCTGGTGTACCGACACGCGGTCATCGCTTGCTAAAATATAGGGTGCGCGTCATGCTGATTCAACCGCATCACCATTCGGGGGCAATTATGAATCGGCTATTGGCACTGGGGTTAATGGCAATGGCTTTCCTGTGGAGCGGTGGCGTACATGCCAGCGCCGATTCGACCTGCTATCCGGACTGGAAGATCAAGCAGACCGACATGAACAGCTGCAGCAGCACCGCTTTGCTTAGCCCTGGCAACGACACGAGAGTCAATTTGCTGATGCTGGTTCACGACCGGCACGGCGCGGTCGGCCCGGCAAGCCGTTACGGCTATGACATTGCCGAACGCAGGGGCGAAGCAGAGCCGTTTGACTGGTCGACCTTTGCCCATGCGCTTGGCCCCTCGCCAGCACCTTCTGAAACCGGCAAGGCCGAAAACTTTGCGTTCGGCACCCGCTGCATGAGCAGCATGGCAGGTGGCGCGGAATTTATCGCTGCTGTCGCGAAGGCCAGGAGGCTGTCGAACGAGGAGAAGGCGACGCTGACTGCTGTTCGGACGGCCCTGAAGCCCGAATGTTCGGGCGATTCCACAGCAACACCGGTCGTCGAGCAGGGGCTGGTGCTACTCAAGTCCAAAGCGGGCCGCGCTTTTGCGAATTACCTGATCGGTGCTGCGTCCTTTTATGACGGCAATTTCGGTGGCGCTCAGGCGTCCTTTGCCGAAATAGGCAAGACCGATTCCCCGTGGCTTAAAGAAGCCGCCGCCTACATGCTGGGACGCAATGCGCTCAACGAGGCAACGCTCGCCGCTTTCGACGAATATGGCGGCTTGTCAGGCGAGGGCGGCAACAAGGCCTTGCTGGGCGAAGCTGAGGCGGCGTTCAGGGCTTATTTAAAAGCCTATCCCAACGGCCAATATGCGCCATCGGCACGCGGGCTGATGCGTAGGGTATATTGGCTGGCCAAGGACCGCGATCGATTGCTGTCCGAATATGCCACGCGCTTTGCGATTGGCGATCCGGCCAAACGGAACCTTGCATTCCCCGATCTGGTGCAGGAAATCGATATCAAGCTGCTCGGCGAGCTAAAGCCCGATGATACCAGCGATCCCATGCTGTTGGCGGTGTTGAACCTGCGTGCAATGCGGCATGCCAATGATCCCAAATATGCCGATTATGGCACGCCACCGATTACCCGGGCCGCGCTTGATGCGCAGCGGTCGAAATTTACCGGCAACGAGGCACTGTTTGTTTATCTGCAAGCCGTCCATGCCTTTTATGTCGCGAACAGGCCCGCCGAAGTCTTGAAGCTCATTCCAGCCGGGACAAGGGATAGCAGCTATCTCGGGTACAGCCGCCAGTTGCTGCGCGGCATCGCGCTCGATGCCGCGGGTGATCCTGCGGCGCGGGCGTCTTTGATTGCGTTGATTGTGGCTGCAAAGAAGCCGCATCAACGAGGCGCGGCTGAACTCGCGCTTGCGCTGCATGACGAGCGGGCCAAGGTCGTCGACAAAGTCTTTGCAACCGATTCGGTCGTCGCTGACGCCGATGTGCGCGAGATATTGCTGCGTTATCATGCAGGACCCGCTTTGCTTCGCAAGCAGGCAGCCAAGGGGGCGTCGGATCGCGAGCAGAGGGTGGCGATATACACATTGCTCTACAAGGATCTGACCCGCGGAAACTACGGCGATTTTCTGCGCGATCTGTCACTGGTGCCCGATAGCGCACGTCCGATGGCGCAAGATGATTATCAGGCACCGCGCTACACCGACATTGCAGTGTTCCGGTGGGCCGGTCAGTCAGATTTTGCCTGCCCGTCGTTGAAGACTGTTGCCACAAACTTGTCCGCAAAACCCAAGGACGCGCAAGCGTTGCTCTGCCTCGGCGAGTTTATCCGTAATGTGGGGCTGGATCCTTATTATTACGGGGTAACACAATATCTGGACGAATTGCCCGATGCCGACGAACTGGGCGGCACGCCGAGCCTTTTCCCGGGCAAACGGTTTTCGCGCCTCGACGCCTACAAAACGGTAATGGCCGACGCGACTGCGGCCCCAAACAACCGTGCTTACGCATTGTACCGCGCTGTGAATTGTTACGCGCCATCTGGCTATAACAGCTGCGATTCCGCCGAGTACACTAAGGCGCAACGGAAGGCCTGGTTCGATCAATTGAAAGGCCAGTATCCGACGTCCGCCTGGGCCAAGAAGCTGCGTTATTACTGGTAGGACGATGGCGCGCCTGTGGTGGCTGGTGCCAATTCTGTTGCTCGCATCGTGTCAGCCAAAACAGCCCCGCGTCGATGCAGCAGATTATGATGCTTTCTGGCTATGGGCGGGCGTGAAACCGCAGCCGGTGCTGGATAACGCACGAACTATCTATATCCTAGAAGCTGAGATCAGGGGCGTCGAAAATGCGCGCCTAATACCGCTTCGGCCCGCAACGCCGCGCGTAAGACAAACCGAATTGTGGCTGGTCTATCGCGTCGAAACTCTGGCTTGGGATGATGCGATTTATCGGCAAGTGAAGAGCGACCTTGTGCGCTGGAAGGTGGCTGGAAATCGCGTGGCAGGAGTCCAGATGGATTTCGACGCCGCGACCAAAGGCTTGTCCGACTATGCGACATTCTTGCGAACATTACGCTCCCAGTTGCCATCGGACGCGAAGCTGGGGATCACTGGTCTTCTCGACTGGAGCAGTCAGGGCGATAGCGCTGATCTGAATCAGTTGAGCGGCGTCGTCGATGAAGTCGTGTTGCAAACATATCAGGGACGACACACGATTAAAGGATATGAAAATTATCTGCAAAGTCTTGGGCGGCTTAAAATGCCTTATAGACTAGGTCTTGTACAAGACGGCGTATGGAAAGCGCCGCCGTCCCTCGCCAGCGACCCACATTTTCGAGGATATGTAATATTCCTGCTTAACCCGTAGGCAGGAACCGAGTCCGCGCATCTCGAATTGCGCGGACCCGGCCTCCTGATGGGGTTATTACCAACACCGAAAGGGAGAGGAGTGTTAGCCCAACAGGAACTTGCTCATTTCAGCCTTGCTGATCTTCTTGCTTTTGTCAGCGTCGGCGGCGGCAAAGGCATCCTTCGCCCACTTTGCCTTGGTCGCTGCGTCAGCTTGCTTGGCAGTACCGCCCGCTTCGTGAAGGGCCAATACCCACTTGGCAAATTCAGGCTGATCCAGATCACCATTTTTGTTGGCATCATAGGCCGGGAATTCGGCATCGACCAGCTTTGCGACCGTCACTTCCTTCGGTTCCGCTGCTGCTGGAGCAGGGGGTTCAGACGCGGGTGCTGCTTCTTGCACAAGTGCGGTTTCGGAGCCCGGTGCTGGGGCTGCTTCAGTCGCGGTCGGACCTTCCAGTGCAGGTTGGGCTGTCATCGGATCAGTCTGCTGCGCAAGAGCGGGGGTTGCGGCGAGGGCCAAAAGGCTCGATGCGGTCAAAATACGTAACATGAGGTATCTCCGTTTTCTAATATTGTGCGGATTATCCGCTGACATAGTTGAATGGCCGACCTGTAATCATATCGACCTGAACCAATATCAAATGGCTCAACAGCTATAATGGAGACAATGTTGCAGCGTTGAACCAAAAAAAAGCGTCCAAAGGCCATTCGTCTGCCTCTAAGGCTCCATTCAGCTTTAACACGAAAAATATATGGGGTAGAATGTTTATGCCAGTTTTCGGATTACTTTGTCCCAAGATAATCTAATCTTAAATTGAACCCGTCGGTTTCGAATAGGCCGCATTGGAACCGGTTGAAGGTTGAGTCGATGAAGCTTGAATACCGCGGGTGCACCGTTATGGGCGTTGGCACTTTCTAATAACGCGGGACAGAATAATGACCGTCACCATCAATACCGCCGACCTTATCGAGAGTGTCGCCGACGCGTTGCAATATATCAGCTATTTCCATCCAATGGACTATATCCATGCGTTGGGTGAGGCGTATGACGCCGAACAATCGCCCGCCGCCAAGGATGCTATTGCACAGATCCTGACCAATAGCCGGATGTGCGCCGAGGGGCACCGTCCCATTTGTCAGGACACCGGAATCGTAAACGTCTTCGTCAAATGGGGTATGGATTGCCGGTTGGATGATACTTCAAAGTCGCTGCAGGAAGTAGTCGATGAAGGCGTGCGGCGAGCCTATCTGCACCCCGATAATAAATTGCGCGCGTCGGTTCTGGCTGACCCGGCGTTCACCCGGCGCAATACGAAGGACAACACGCCGTGTGTGCTGCACGTCGAAATGGTGGCCGGGTCTAAAATCAGCGTCGATGTCGCGGCCAAGGGCGGCGGCAGCGAAAACAAGTCGAAGTTCAAGATGATGAACCCGTCGGACAATATCGTCGACTGGGTGCTTGAGATGCTGCCGCAGATGGGCGCTGGCTGGTGCCCGCCTGGTATGCTGGGCATTGGCATTGGTGGCACGGCGGAGCATTGTGTGCTTCTCGCCAAGCAAGCGCTGATGGAACCTATCGACATGGGGCCATTGAAAGCACGCGGGGCGCGGAATG
>JANMQN010000090.1:0-10188 GCA_031370535.1 Sphingomonadales bacterium
AACAAGGCGACCATGAAACACAGCAAACCGGTCGCAATAATCCGCATCTGGCGCAGTTCGGCATCGCGCTCCGCATAGCGGGTCTTTTCAGACTGCCCCAGTTGGTTGGCTGACTTCACACTAGCGCCTTAGCCAAGGCAGACTGTGCTGCCAAGGGCAGGGGCATTTTATTCGGCAGGTTGCAGACCGCCCAAACCGCCTTTGCCATCATCCTTTGCTGGCTTTTTGCCAGGCTTGGCTTGCCCAACCGCGGACTCGCCGTGCTTGTCGGGGTCGTAAGTCAGTAAACGAGTGCGCAACCAAGGCCCGACGCGTTTTTCAAAACCATCAGCAAGACTGAAACCCGCAGGCACAATGAGCAGCGTCAGCAACGTCGAAACGATAAGGCCGCCGATCACAACGGTTCCCATCGGTGCGCGCCACTGACCGTCACCACCAAGCGATAGCGCAGTCGGAATCATCCCCGCGGTCATCGCGACCGTTGTCATGACAATCGGCTGCGCGCGTTTGTGACCGGCTTCCATAATTGCTTGGAACTTGGGAACACCTCGCGCCATTTCCTCGATGGCGAAATCGATCAAGAGGATCGAGTTTTTGGCCACAATGCCGAACAGCATAAGCATTCCGATAAACACGGGCATGGAAATCGGCTGACCAACCAAGGCCAACGCCATAAGTCCCCCCAACGGCGCCAGCAGAAGAGATCCCATATTGACCAGCGGCGACATGAAGCGATGGTAAAGCAACACGAGCACTGCAAAGACCAGCAATGTTCCCGAAATCAGCGCAACGAGGAAGTCGCGCTGCATCTCGGCTTCCCATTCCTGGCTACCGAATGGTGCGCGGGATACACCCGTCGGCAGGTTCATCATAACCGGCAGTTTGTTGATCGCCGTATCGGCGGTCGACGACACGACCCCCGGTGCAAAGTCAGCACCTACAAAGATACGGAAATTCTGGTTTCGGCGTTCGATTGAGGTCGGACCGGCTCCGAAGCTGATATCGGCGACGCGGGACAGCGGCACCGAGCCACCACTCGCGGTTTGCACTGGCAAGTTGCGAATGACATCTAGGCTCTGGCGGCTTTCCTTTGCCAGCATCACGCGAATTGGAATTTGCCTGTCAGACAGCGAGAATTTTGCGCTGTTCTGATCGATATCGCCCAACGTCGCGATTCGGATCGTCTGGCTCAATGCTACCGTGGTGACACCAAGCTGCGCCGCCAGATCGGTCCGCGGGGTGACTAGCAATTCGGGCCGTTGCAAATCTGCGGCAATGCGCGGTGAACGGACTTCTTTCAGGCCTTTCATCTGTTCCACCAGCATGACTGCAGTCCGGTCCAGCGCTGCCGGATCGGAACCTGACAGCATCACCGAAACGTCGCGGCCTGAACCGCCACCGCCTGGTCCAAAAGCCTGGAACGATACGCGGGCATCGGGGATCTGGCTAAGTGCAGGCGCGAGGGCCTGTTCAAATTCCTGACTGGTGCGATCACGGTCTTTTTTCAGCGTGATGAAAATGCTGCCGCTACCTTCGCGAACGCTTTGCAGTGCGGTGTTAACTTCGGGCTGGCGCTCGACGATTGCCGCAGCTTGGTCGACGACCGATTTGGTCCGGTCGAGCGTTGTGCCCGGAACCATTTCAATTCGAACGCGACTGAAATCCTGATTTCCGGTCGGGAAGAACTGTTTAGGCAGAACAACCATCAGCGCAACGGTCGCGGCTAAAGCTAACACGCCAAGGCCCATCATCCAGCGCCGATGTCCGAGCGACCATCGCAAGATTTTCATATAGCGGTCCATCAAAGGACCCTCACCATGTTCGGCAGTGCCAGAGGATTTGAGGAAATAGGCCGCAATCATCGGCGTAATCATACGCGCTACAGCAAGGCTCATTAGCACCGAGGCAACGACGGTGAGACCGAAATTCTTGAAAAACTGGCCAGCAACACCGGGCATCAGGCCGACCGGAAGGAAGACGGCGACAATGGAAAATGTCGTTGCCACAACGGCAAGACCAATTTCGTCGGCTGCGTCAATCGACGCCTGATAGGCGGATTTTCCCATTCGCATGTGGCGCACGATATTTTCGATCTCGACAATCGCGTCATCGACCAGCACACCCGCGACGAGACCCAAGGCAAGCAACGACATCGTGTTGAGCGTAAAGCCCAGCAGGTCGAGAAACCAGAAAGTCGGTATAGCGGACAGCGGAATGGCGATAGCCGAGATAACCGTTGCACGCCAATCGCGCAGGAAAAGGAACACGACAACAATCGCGAGCAATGCACCCTCGATCATCGCCGCCATCGAGCTTCTATACTGGCCCTTGGTGTAATCGACACTGTTGAACAGGGTGGTGAATTTGATGCCCGGATTTTCTTTCTCTATCTCAGTCATTTTGACCATGGCGTCGTCGAACACGCTGACGTCGGACGCACCTTTTGCGCGCGACATGCCGAACGTAACGACCTGTTTACCGCCTTCGAAAGCCATTGCTTTCTGTTCGCTATAACCATCTGTGACTTCGGCAATGTCAGCCAGTTTGATTGTGCGTCCGCCGCCAAGGCTGATTTGCGTTTGGCCCAGAGCAAATGCATCTTCTGCATTGCCAAGCACGCGGACCGACTGGCGCGATCCTGCAATTTCGGATTGGCCGCCCGCTGCATTCACATTTTGCTGGCGCAGAACGCCGTTGACCTGCGCCGCTGTGACGCCGAGCGACTGCATTTTTGCAGGGTCAAGCACGACGCGGATTTCTCTGGAAACACCGCCGTTACGGCTGACGGACGCCATGCCCTCGACCGCAAGCAAGCGGCGCGCAACGCTGTCATCGACGAACCAGCTTAACTGTTCGAGCGTCATGTCACTAGCTTCGACAGCAAAATAAGCAATCGGGTCGCTAGACGTTGCAACCTTGAAGATTTGCGGCTCCAAAATGCCATCAGGCAGGTCGCTGCGGATCTGGTCGACCGCGTTTTTGACTTCGCTGACCGCTGCATTGATATCGTCGCCGATTTCGAATTCAGCGCTGACAGTTGTGTTACCCTCGGTCGCGCTAGCATCGATATTGCGCACGCCTTGCACACTTCGGATTGCGCTCTCGACCTTTTGGGTAATCTGCGTTGTCATTTCGGACGGCGCGGCACCCGGCTGTGAAATCGAAACAACCACCACCGGAAACTCGATGTCAGGGTCGTTTTGTACCTTCATATTCATGAAAGACATTACGCCCGCCAGCGTTAGTGCCAGGAACAGAACGATAGGAACCACCGGATTGCGGATCGACCATGCGGATATATTGCTGAAATTCATGGGCGGGGGTCCCGTTGGTTATCCAGTTTACTTCTTGAGCAGCTTCGGCTTGACGACTTCGTCGGGGTTCAGGAACCCGCCGGCGTATAGAACCACGCGTTCTGTGCCATCCAGACCTTCTGCGATGGTCAGGCCGTTGGCAGTCGTCGTGCCGACTTTGACCGGACGCCGTTTCACCTTGTTGTCCTTGCCGACGATGTAAACAAAACTGCCTTCGCGACTTGTCTGTACCGCTGATTCGGGAAGAACAGGTGCGGTCATAGCGCCAGCCTTGATTTCCACCGAAGCGAATCCGCCGGGGCGTAGTGCACGGTCGAAAGGCAACGAAATGCGCGCCATGCCCTGACGCGACGTAGCGTTGATCATCGGAGAAACCTGCCAGATCGTGCCATTAAACTGGCGGTCAGTGCCAACCGGCGTGACGCTTGCTGGGACACCTTCCGATATCAACGCAAGATCATCTTCGCTCAATGCCGCCTGCAATTCCATCTGGCCGTCTTGTGCCAAGCGGAACAATATGCCGCTGCCAGCCGATACCGTTTGGCCGGTTTCGACGCTGCGTTCCAATACATAACCGGACACCGGCGCCCGGATATCTAGACGGGCGTTACGCGCGCGGGTCTCACCGAGCTGCGCGTTAGCGACATTGACGCGCGCACGTGCCGCGTCGCGGGTCGCAGTCTTGCGATCCATATCTGCTTTCGAAATGAACCCGCGGTCTACCAATTGTGCCGCACGATCGAGCTCGCTTTGGGCAAGTTGCAGGTCTGCGCGGGCAACGCCGATTTGTGCTTCGAGTGCGGCAGCCTGCTGCACTTGGACAGAACGATCGACGCTAACGAGAACCTGACCCTGCTTCACCCAGTCACCGGCATCAACATAGACGCGATTGACCCGCCCGCCTTCACCGACAACGCCGACAGGAATCTCACGTCGCGCAGCTAAAGTGCCAGTAGCATTGATTGCGCGCACAATTGTATCGCGTCCCGGCGCTACGACGGTTACGCTTTGAGCCTGGCCTGCCTTGTCCTCACCGGCCGCAGCTGCGGTTTCCCCGCCGCCGCTCAGCATGAAATAGGCTGCCGCGCCGATGGCGACGATAGCCACTATCACAGCGGCAATTATCAGGCGACGACGCTTGCGCTGCCGGTCGTCCTCGAGAATGCCGCTGTCCAACGCGCCGCTCATCGTTGTTTCGTAATTCATAAACCGGGTCCAAATTCTTCCATAGGGAGCCGTTGCTGACGACCCACATATTGTTGTGGTGCTGTATTATCCGAATAAGTCACCAACCGCAAGACGCAGAATTGGGTTCGGTCAACCGCAACTATTTTATCTACGATATCGGAAAGGGAAGGGGGTAACAATAGAGACTGGTGGCGAATCTATTCGACAAACGACGTAGGGAATAGAAAAGCCGCACAGAATCGCTGCGCGGCTTTTGACGTTATGTACTCGTCGTTTGATTAGCGAACGCGACCGCGCTGAACGAGATTAAATATGGCGAGCACGATGACTGCGCCGACAAATGCCACTATAAGCCCAGTAAGAGAAAATTCCTTTACGCTTCCAACAATCCCGAACCGATTGGCAATCAGGTTGCCCACAACAGAGCCAACGCAGCCAGCGATTACATTCCACATGATACCCATCGAAGCGTCGCGGTTCATGACTTTACTGGCAAGCCAGCCGGCGATTCCGCCTACGATTATTGCGATAATCCAACCCATGACTATTCCTCCTCTTTGTCGCCCGGTTCCGCTTTGGACGCGGTAAGATGATAACTTCATCGGTATGAATTGCCAGTCGCAAATCAATATCCGAATGTAAACTTCTAAGAACAAAGAAAAACCCCCGCTGGCATGGCGGGGGTGATTTCAAGCTCGCGCTGTTTGTGAATTCAGTATTTCTGCTGACGTTCGTACAAGTCGCGATAATGCTGGATGCGAGTCACGCGAAGGCCAGGCATACCCGACCGATCGACCGCTCGCTGCCAAGACGCGAATTCCTCAAGCGTTAAATCGTAACGCTCGCATGCATCGTTGATCGACAACAGGCCGCCGTTGACGGCTGAAACGACTTCCGCCTTGCGACGTACAACCCAGCGGGTGGTGCCTGCCGGGGGAAGACTGGACAGGGTTAACGGTTCGCCCAAGGGGCCGATTACTTGTGCCGGGCGTATTTTCTGGTTCTCAATCATAACTTCCTCGATGCTCCATGCCCCGCATGGTTTAACTGTTCCCCAGTTGGCTGGTCTTCTACCAGCCGAACTTTGATATTCGTTGAACCGGCTTGGTAAACGTCCGGTTCAGTATTTGGTTTTACCTTTGCACCTGGCCAAAATTCACCGCGAACAGCCATTATTCGACTATGTTGACCGGCAAAATAGTGCAAACGTTGGTCGATATAGTCGCCGTTTACGGAGGAAACCGACTCGGCTTGGCGCAGTGCGCGCACGGTCCGGCTATTCGCCTGCCGAGCGTTTACAACCGCTAGCAGCGTTCGGTAATCTTTTTGACTACCGACCGAATCTTGACGCAGCGTGTAATGGGGAAAAGTCATTTCCATGACACCCCTCTACCCAGACATATATAACACTGTGTAAAAGCCGCGTTCAGTTGATGTTAGGTGAGGTTAACGACCATTATCTTTTCGCCTTCGAGATTGTTCCAGTTTGAGAATACAGAACGCAAAACTGGCATTTCGCTACATTCGCATCTATGGGCGACGTCAAATGATTGACGATATTTATCTTAGCGATTTTCAGTTGGGGTCAGATCTTACTGGCAAGCGAATCGTTGTTGCTATGTCTGGCGGCGTTGATTCGTCGGTTGTGGCGGCTTTGGCTGCGCGTACGGGCGCTGAAACGATAGGTGTGACGCTGCAGCTCTACGATCACGGCAGTGCGGTAAAGCGGGCAGGGGCATGCTGCGCCGGACAGGATATTCGTGACGCGCGAGCGGTCGCAGATAAGCTTGGTATCGCACACTATGTCTTTGACCATGAAAGCCGGTTCCGCGAATCAGTAATTGAGCATTTTGCTGATGAATATATGGCTGGGCGAACGCCCATCCCTTGCGTGCGCTGCAACATGGGAGTGAAGTTCACCGACCTGTTCCGGTTGGCGAAGGAGTTGGGGGCGGATTGCCTTGCCACCGGCCATTATGTCCGGCGTGTTGAAGGACCAGAAGGTGCGGAACTGCACCGCGCCGCTGATCCGGCGCGTGACCAGAGTTATTTCCTGTTCGCAACCACGCAGGATCAACTCGATTATCTGCGGTTTCCATTGGGCGGCATGCCCAAGCTTCAGGTCCGGGCTATTGCACAGGAGCTGGGATTGATCGTAGCGATGAAGCCCGACAGCCAAGACATATGTTTCGTTCCGGATGGTGATTATGCCAGCGTGGTCCGCAAGGTCCGTCCCGACGCAGAACTCGGCGGCGATATTGTCCATCTCGATGGCCGCGTGCTGGGCCAGCATAAGGGCATGATCCATTACACAGTTGGCCAGCGTAAAGGCCTCGAACTCGGTGGTCAGCCAGGGCCGCTTTATGTGATCCGTCTGGATCCTGCGACGCAGCGTGTGATTGTTGGGCCACGCGAGGCATTGGCGGTTGATGCAGCGCGGGTGGTTGACTCAAACTGGCTCGCCAATGTGCACGGCCGCGAGATCATGGCAAAAGTGCGATCAATGGCCAAGCCCGTCGCCGCTGCGATGGATGGCGAGTGGCTTCGCTTCATTACGGCGGAATATGGCGTTGCACCAGGCCAGGCGGCTGTGTTTTACGACGGCGACCGCGTCCTTGGCGGGGGCTGGATCGAAGAAACCGAGGCTTCGATTATTGAATTAGCGGCATAGCGAAGGCGATTGGGGAGGGCGCATGGAATTCGCCGATCTGCAGCGCGATATGCGAAGGGCTTATGTTAACGGAGGAATTGGGGTTCTGGTTTCGGGCATCGTATGGATCGTTGCCGGACTGGTATCCCAAAATATCACCCTGAAAGCGGGCATGTTTGCGTTATTTTTCGGCGGGATGGCGATCCATCCACTGTCGCTCCTGTTGGAAAAACTGACATTCAAGCGCGATAAAACCATGGCGTCGAACTTGCTCGAAATGCTTGCGCTGCAAACGACACCATTTCTGATTATTGGTATTGTCGTTGCTTATGTTGTCAGTGACGCCCACGCTGACTGGTTCTTTGCAATTGCCCTGCTCACGGTTGGCGCGCGTTATCTGGTGTTCCAAACGATTTACGGTATCCGGCATTATATCGTTTTGGGTGTGGTGTTGATCGCAGTCGGGTTTGTTTCGATATGGCTTCTTCGGCTGCCGCCACATCTGGTTGCGATTGCAGGGGGCGTTATCGAATTGCTGGTTTCCGTTGCGATCCTGCGGCGACAAGAAATTGCGAATTAAAGGGCCTCAATCTCCGCTTCGTTCAATTGCACGCACCCGAACGCGCCCCGCCTTTCGGCGACGGCTTCGGCGAGAAACGGCACCGAGGCGTACACGCGATTGTTTTCGGGGTCATCCGCCAAGCGGACCAATTCCATACCGACCTCCTTGTCGGTTTGGCAGGATTGCATATCGCGACCTTCGACATAGCGGCAAGAACATATAATATGCGCCCCATATGCAGCGCCAACGCGAGCCTGACCTTTGATACTGCTCCAGTTCCAAACGAACCAAAATGCGGCGCTCGCTAGGAGCGCCAAAGCCACAAGCTTCACATTGCGCCGATTGGCTGAATTCGCTTTTGTCGGCTGTTTAGAAGTTGCGGTTGCCATTGGCCCTCCAGTTGGTGCATCGGTGTGCGCGTGATGTCTAGAAACAAATTCCGCTCTGCCGCAACCGCTTTTTGCGCTATAACCGCCTTGGCGCTGGCTGCGTGTGCAGCAGAACCGCCAACAAAGCCAGTTGTGCCCGGCAAGACGATGATCGTTAACGATGCCGTGGTTGGCAAAGAACGGCTGGCCGAAACGATTGCCCCATTTTTCGAGGATCCGGCTCTCAGCGAAACCCGTGCTTTGGTCGTGATGCAGGGTGGGCGGGTGATCGCCGAGCGTTATGCCTCCGGTTACGGGCCTGACACGCGGCTTATCAGCTGGTCGATGGCAAAAAGCGTAACCGCGACATTGATCGGCCTGATGGTAGCCGACGGACGGCTGGCGCTAGACGAACCAGCACCGGTGAGCGAATGGCAAACACCGCGTGACGGGCGGGCTAAGATCACGTTGCGCCATCTGCTGCATATGTCGTCAGGGCTCGACCATACCGAGATGGCCGAGGGTGAAGTCGAGATTTTCGATGCAGATACACCGCGCATGCTGTTCCTCGACGGGCGCGAGAATGTAGCGCGCTATGCGGAAACCCGACCGTTGGAAGCCAATCCAGGCGAGAAGTTTGAATATAGTAGCGCGACCAGCAATATACTTGCTGACATCATGACACGCTCTCTGACGGAGAGCAAAGACCCTGTGGTCCGCCGTGACGCGATGCTCGAATATGCGCGAGGGCGGCTGTTCGAGCCGTTGGGTATGAAAAGCGCCACGATCGAATTCGACCGCAACGGAACGATGCTGGGTGGCAGCATCATTCATGCAACTGCCCGCGATTGGGCGAAGTTTGGAGAATTTCTGCGTAACAACGGTTCTGTGCGCGCCGCGCAATTATTGCCGACGAGTTGGACGCGGTTCATGAAAACGCCGAGCAAGACTGACAGCAGCTATGGAGGGCATATCTGGCTCAATCGGATGCGTAACGATGGCCGCGATCAGGTCCTGTTTCCGGGTAAAGCGCCCTCCGATGTTTTCGCGGCGCTGGGGCATTTGGGGCAGTTTGTCGTTGTATCGCCGCAACATCGTCTGACGATTGTGCGGTTAGGCAAAACGCAAGATGACCAGCTTGATCCCGTCAACGACCAGCTCGCTAAGCTGATCTCGATTTTCCCTAAACGTTAGGCCTTGGCCACCGGCGCGTCGTCGCCCAGATCTTCGAACCATGCTTCGACAGGACCACTTAGTTTGATGAGCAATGGATTGCCCTTTCGGTCGCGGGCCTTGCCGGCCTGCACCTTTATCCATCCATCGGAAATGCAATATTCTTCCACCGTGGTGCGGATCTCGCCTTTGAAGCGTATACCAACGCCGCGCGACAATTGGTCGCCGTCGAAATGCGGGCTCGACGGGTTGATCGAGAGATGATCGGGCGGGGTATCGGCCCCGGCTGTTTTTGGTTCGTCAGTCATGGCTCGCGCCTTTGCCGCAAAGGCCTGCGCTTGGCAAGTTGGCTAGTTCTTTTCAGGATCGAAAAGTTCCACGATCAAGATATCGAGGTCTGCCGTGGGTTCAAAGTTTGTCTTGCGCATCTCGAACCGGGTTGGGCTAATTTTCTTCACGCCGCTTCCGCAGAAGCTCAAAAGATTTTCGGGCTGTCCCTTATCGATAACTAAACGGAAATCCTTTATCGGGCCCTTCCAATTCGCGCCTGATTTGAGAACATAGCTCACCCAGTGCTCCGCATGCGGCACGCCTGCATAATCGTCGCCCTTGGCGTTGTACGCTTTCAACTTTTTTGCATAGGCTTTGTCGAACCCGCCGAGGAAAGCCTTGTCGATGCAATATTGCTTGGCATAGTCAGCAAATCTGGTGTCGGGATTTTTGCGGTATTCGGCAACCAAAGAGCCGCCAACGCTGCCGCCTGCAACGGGCATATATTCATGCTCTACGTTGATAGATTTGCCAGCGGGGAATATCTGCTTGCGCGTAATGTGCGTGACCAGCTGCCACGCCGGTTCGATTGACCTGCGGTCGTCTGCGGGTCGTCGCAGCAACCCTTCCCTGAGCGCTGCCGTCTTCTGCTTTTCGGGGAGC
>JANMQN010000139.1:0-6862 GCA_031370535.1 Sphingomonadales bacterium
CAGAAGTCGTCAGCGCGATGGACGGCAATTATGGCTGTTGCACATTTCGTGGCGGCGTCGTCGCACTCGATGCGAAGGACGGCAAGAAGCTTTGGCGGATGCACACTACCGATCAGCCCAAGGGAACCGGCAAAAACAAAAACGGTGCGGCCAACTTCGGTCCGTCGGGCGCACCTGTCTGGTCTTCGCCAACCGTCGATGCCAAACGCGGGCTGCTCTATATCGGCACCGGCGAGAATTATTCGTCACCTGCCAACGACAAGAGCGACGCCATCATCGCGCTCGAACTCGCCACCGGCCGCATCCGTTGGGTGCAGCAGATGTTACAGGGCGACGCTTGGAACGCCTCATGTGGGCGGCAGGCATATAACAACAATATCAACTGTCCCAAGGAAGACGGGCCGGACCTCGACTTTGGCGCGCCGCCGATTTTGGCCAAGGCAACGGATGGCAGCGACATCATTCTTGCCGGACAGAAATCAGGAATGATCTATGCGCTCGATTCTGACAAAGGCGGCAAACTGATATGGCAACAGCGCGCCGGAATGGGCGGGTTCAACGGCGGAGTCCATTGGGGCATGTCAACTGACGGCCGGACGCTGTTTGCGGGGATCGCAGACACCCCCGGCAACAAGGGCGCTGTCGGCCCGCCGCGTCAGGGTATGCACGCCTTTGACGTAAGGACCGGCAAACCGCTTTGGAGCAAGATCGAACCCTATGTCTGCGAAGAAGACAAGCACGAGTGCCGCACGGCCTTGTCGGCGGGAGTGACGCTGACGGATGGCGTAATTTTCGCAGGCGCGTTGAACGGCATACTGCGTGCTTATTCGAGCAAAGACGGCACAATTTTGTGGACGACCGACACACGCCGCAACTGGCCGACCGTAAATGGCGTCAAAGGGTATGGCGGCGCGATTGATTCCGCAGGCCCGGTGGTCGCAGGTGGGTTGCTCATTGTAAATTCGGGGTATGACAAGTTTGGGCAGATTCCCGGCAATGTGCTGCTGGTCTTTGGCCCCAACAAAGGCGGAGCGCGCAAATGAAACGGCTATTGCTTGCAGCGGCTGCAACCTTCCTGTCCTCATCCGTCGCTGCGCAAGGCACCGGTATGGCGCAATCGATGGAGGGGCGACCCCATCTCGGGCTGCACCATGCGGCGATCACCGTGTCGGATATAGATGCGACCGTCGCTTTCTATTCAAAGGCTGTGCCCTACAAGATTGTTAAGCGGTATCGCGTCAACGGCTCCGCTTTTCCTAAAACATTGTTATCAACGAAGCACGAAAACGTCGACATTGCACTCATCGAAATGCCGACCGGCTATATCCAACTCATGGATTTCGAACCGGGCAAAACCGCCGCACCCAATATCAGGCCTATCATCGCCCCTGGATATAACCACATCTGCTTCCAGTCGTCTTCGAAAGAGCCTGCGATATTGCGGTTCATGGCGGCCGGGCTGGACGTCATCTCGCGCTTCGGCAAGCCGGATGGTGTCGATATCGGCGGATACGGCGTGCGCTACGCCTATGGCCGCGATCCCGATGGCATCATGATCGAGAATGAATCGCTCGATGCACCAAAGCGCAACGAAGCTTCGTGGACCACGCATATCGCCAATGCCGTACACGACCGCGACACAATGATTGCATTCTACGAAAAGCTTCTGGCTCATAAGGCGCATCGGACAGTCGAACAGGAAAACCGACCCCGGCTCGATGATGTTGCCAATATCGACAATCTTGCGATACGGGGAGGGTGGCTGAATGCAGGCAATATGGATATCGAGGTCTGGCAATATGTCCGCCCTCAGACGCCAGCGCCTAACGGCAAGCGCAAGCTGGACGAAATCGGCTACAACGCCTTGTCGCTCGAAGTCGCGGACCTTAAGATTGAGCAGGCACGGCTCAAGAAACTTGGCATCGAACTCGCCGGACCAGCCCTGAAACTCGGAGGATGGAAGGTGCAATATGCTTACGACCCGGAAGGCAATCTGTTTTCGGTGCAGCAGGCACTGACAGCAGGCAAAAAATATTCCGTCAAAAGACTTGCCGCACTGCGATAATCGGTCAGGCTAACGTCTGTTTCCAAATTTCAAAAACATGCTACCGCTCCGGAATGGCCAGTGTCGTAATTCTGAAAACGCCGCCAAAAGCGCGCCGCCGCTACAGCCCCGAAAAGCGGCGCGAACTGATCCTTGATCAGACCGCCGATATCGTCGCGCGCGAAGGTGTCGCGACGCTCACGATTGAACAGATTGGGCGCGAAGCGGGCATCAGCAAGTCGTTGGTTTACGCGTACTTTCCTAACCTCACCGAATTGCTGCGTGAGCTTTACCAGCGCGAGATGAAGCATCTCCGTCGCTTGCAGGCAGCGGCAGCGGCAAGTGCGGACACCTTTGAAGCGCTCGTGCGTTCGGTCACGCATGAATATCTCAAATATTATGACGAGCGCGGTTTGATTATCGAACGGTTGCAAAACGAACCGAGCGTAACTGGCCTGCATGACCCGACCGAATATGGCCGCGATGCCGCCGTTGAATATTTGACCGAGATCGTCATGAAACATTTTGACCTGCCGCAAGATATCGCGCGCGCGGCAACCGATATTTCGTTCGGCCTGCCCGCCTCGGCGGGCTCCTATCTACGCCGCAGCGTGCTCGACCTAAAAACGATCGAAGACCTTACGGTGACGATGATTATCGGTACGATCACGAACGTCAAAACCGAATATATGGCGCGTGGGCAACCACTCGCACGCGGTTAAGCTATAACGGGAAAATCGTGTGCCCGCCGTCGAGGACGATGCACTGTCCAGTGAGGAAACGGCTTTCCTTAGACGCCAGATAGACGGCGATACCCTCCATATCCTCAAGCCGCCCGATTTCACCAGACGCCGCGCGGCGCTTCGCACCGTCTTGGAAATATTGCGGGGTATCGAGCGACATTTCGGTTTCGATAAAGCCTGGAAGGATCGCATTTGCCTGAATGCCCGCACGGCCATATTCGATGGCCAGCCCGCGCACGAGACCCGCGACCGCTGCCTTGGTCGCCGAATAACCGGTGGCCTGCGGAATGCCCATAATTCCGGCGATTGACGAGGTTACGATAAGCTTTCCAGGCTTTTTTATCTCCAGCCAGTGCTGAATTGCAAGTTGGAACGAGGTGATGACGCTTTGAACGTTCAGGTCGTTGGTGCTTTGCCAATCGGCGCGGCTCAATGTGTGAAACGCTCCACGCACACCCGAACCGCCGGCATTGGCAAAAAAACTGTCGATGCTGCCGAAACGCGCAAGCGTGGCCGCGAACGCGTCGGCAGAACTGGTATCATCGGTCACGTCGCATTCAAAAGCCGCCGCTGTGCCGCCCATCGACTCCAGCGCCGCCACCGCATCGGCATTTTTCTGTGCGTTGCGACCCCAGATCGCAATTTTCGCACCCGCTTTGACCAATCCGGTTGCCATCGCCAGTCCGAGCCCCGAATTGCCTCCGGTAACGACCGCCAAATGGCCCGAAAGGTCGAAAATCTTTTCGCTCATGCTTCTACCCATCCCCTTACAGTCTTGGGCTATCATTGTTGTGCGCAATTTCAAATATGTTTGCCGGAAAACACGGCAGGACCCTATCGATCCCGTCGCACAGGCATTTTGGGCAGCCAAGAGAAAGCAAGGTTTCCGTCGCGTCTAATCAAAACCGGAACGTCGTCGTCACTCCATCGCCCATTAAAAACGGTAGCCCACCTCGACCCCTACCAAACGTCGCGCACCTGGCGAAATGAACGAACCGCCAAATTCAATCGCTGGGATCGCTTCGTTGATGTATTTGCGGTCGAGCATATTGTCGGCGAAGGCAGTCAGATTCCAGTTTTCACCCTCTAAGCCGAAGCGAAGGTTGAGCACACCGAAGGCATTGCGCTTGGCAACGCTGTAGTTCGCGTTGCCGACAAATCCGGGCAGCGCGAGTGCCGAGATGGGCAGCAACTGGCTGAAGATCGTCGCACGGGTTTGGTCCTGTACGGTATGGAACCAAGTCGGGCCGGTAATGCGATAATCGGCGCGCATGACGAGGTCGAGGCCATCATTCAGCGGCGCATCGATCTGGCTACCAAGATTGATGGTATAATCTGCGGTGTACGGCGATTTGTTTCCGACGGTGTAGGGCCGCGATGCGTTTTTCTTGATTTCGCTGTCGGTGAGATTGACTGAACCGAAAATTTTCCAGCCATCAACAATCCTGGCCGAGGTGTTGAATTCGACGCCCTTTACTTCGACCTTGTCGATATTGGACACAACGCGGAGCAGGCCAAACGAACCGACGAAGAACTCAAAAAACTGCATGTCTGAAATGCGCGTGTAATAGCCAGCGAGGTCAAAGGTGACTCGATTATTGAACAGCGAACCCTTGATGCCCGCCTCGAACGCGCTCGAGCGTTCCTTGCGGAATTGATCGTTGATGGTCACGCCTGCTCCGATCGCAGGAATGTTGAAATTCGCATTTACCAGCGCGGATGACCCCGTATTGTTGAACCCGCCGGATTTGAAACCGATCCCCCAGTTTGCGTAAATGTTGGTCGAGCTGTTGGGAGTATAGCTCAGCGTCACCTTCGGCTGCAGCTGTTTGAAGCTTGCTGACTTGTCCGCGATGCTTCCTGTAGCAGGCAGACCAGGATTGATTTTCGCGCCGGTGATGGGATCGAAAACATTCGGCACTCGGTTGGACGTCGTGCGGTCTTCGACATCATAACGGAGCGCAACTCCGGCTTTGAATCGGTCCGACATCGCGTAATCGACCGAGCCGAAGGCAGCATAGACGTCTGTTTTGAACTTGTCGGAGAATAGCTGCGAGGTCGGATTGCTACTTCCCGGCGCGTTGTAAAGATCCCTGCTCACCCCCCGTCCGAGATCGGCCCCCAGGCTAACGCCAACGGAGCGGTCGATGTGAAGGCCATAAACACCCAATTGCCAGTCGAGTGGGCCATCACCATTGGACGCCAAACGGATTTCACCGCTAATGTCCTTTTGATTGCGGATCTGCAATTGCGTGCCATCGCACGTGGTGGGGCTGTACGCGCCGAAAGTTGAGCCGGTCGCGGGCGCGAAGATGAAAGGCACCGGTATCTGGCCGATGAACCCCGGTGGGTTCACGGGAAAGCCGGTGAGTGCGGCGGTTGTAGCAAAGCACTGGTTTTGAACCGCGATGTTGGTGGCATTGGCCGGCGCACCAAGCGCAGGTGAAATATAGCGCGCAAAGTCCGCCGACGTGCCGTCCGCGGTCAGGCTCTGGTCGACGTCCGAATAGAGCGTCCATGCGGTCAATTTCGTTGAACCAAAATCATGCTCCAGCTTTGCTGAGAAATCGATCGAGCGCTGATCGTTGGTCGGACGGATATTGCCATAATAACGCAGCGGATGATCATCGACATCTTCAAAGAAGGCTCCGCCAAACGCTTCAATATGGAAGACCGAGTTGAAGTTGATCGATGCGCCCGACAACTTTGCATATCGGGCCTTCAAGTCGATATTGGTATCGTCACCCAACTGCGCCATAAAGCGGCCATCGATTGCATAGACCTCTTGATCGTCCACTACTTTGCGATCAAGGAACAGGTTCCGGTAGAATCCGTCTGTGGTGCGATAATTACCCGACAGGACGAAACCTGCACTATCTCCTAGCGGTGCAGAAACGTAAGCTGTGCCTTCAATCGTTTTTTCATTGGCGTAGCTGAATTTGACCGCGCCCTCGAGTGCATCACCCGGTTTTACCGTCGAAATGACAATCGCACCTGCTGCAGCGTTACGCCCATAGATGGCCCCTTGCGGTCCCTTCAATATTTCGATCTGACGAAGCGTACCCTGCGTTTGATTCAATTGCGCGGTATTGGTCTTCAATATGCCGTCGACAACCAGTGCGACCGAGCTTTCCGCATCGCGCGCGCCGTTAATACCGCGAATGTTGATCTGTGTATCGCCAGCCTCTGCCGTGCCGGTTACAATAGTTACGCCCGGCGTGAGCTGCGCAAAGCCTTGCGCGTTATCGGCCCCTGTCTTGGCGAGCGCATCCGCATCAATGACTGAAACTGACGCAGGCACATCGATAAGCCGTTCATTCTGCCGCCGCGCGGTAACGATGATTTCTTCACCCCCGGTCTCAGCGCCGTCCCCGGCATCCTGCGCAAAGGCTGTTGCCGGAAGCAGCGTACATACTGCAATCGACGTGAGGAGTGCACTTTTCGTGATACCCATGTTACCAAACTCCCTAATGTAGCTATTATTGCTTTGTCGACAACTTATTGTATACAAATACCATTCGTCAAGAGGAGCTTTGCATCTATGTCCCGGGCATCGGATCGTGCATATGATCATATCCGCAGTATGATTTTGTCTGGGGAATTGCAGTCCGGTTCGCAAATTCGCGAAGAGGCACTTGCCGAGCTGTGCGGGGTATCCCGAACACCTGTTCGCGACGCGTTAAGGCGGCTTGAAGCCGAGATGTTTGTCCGGCGCAATGAATCGCAGCGAAGCTTTGTAGCAGACTGGTCGTTGGACGATCTGGAAGATGCGTTTCAGTTGCGGGCGATGTTGGAAGCGCACGCGGCAAAGCGGGCTGCCGTGCGCATTTCGCGAGACCAATTGGCGCGAATGCGCGGTCATAACGCGCATTTGAAACAGGCAATTGATGCCAGTCGACCCGATGTCCCGAAATTTCTCGACAACAACCGGCTGTTCCATTCAATAATTCTCGAAGCTGCTGCGTCGGAGCGGCTGGCAAGCATGTTGTTGCAGGTGACCGAGCAACCTGTCGTCTTGCGCACTGCACGGCAATATGACCTCGAGAATTTGCGCCGATCGCACCACGAACATGAC
>JANMQN010000143.1:0-1843 GCA_031370535.1 Sphingomonadales bacterium
TTGCGGCGCGCGGACATGATTTTCAGCCCTTGTGCAACAAACGCCCGGTTCAGTCCCTTGAGCTGCGCGACGTCGGCGACGGTGCCGAGCGCGACAAGGTCGAGCAATTCCATCAATCTGGGTTCGGGGCGGTTGGCGAAATAGCCGCGTGCGCGCAAGGTCCGGATGATCGCTGCGCCGAGCAGGAAGGCAACACCGACTGCGGCGAGATGGCCGTGTGAGGCGGCGTCGTCGGTCTCGTCCAGGCGGTTGGGGTTGACCAGTGCAAAAGCCACTGGCAACTCGGCGGCACATTTATGGTGGTCGACAACGATGACCTCCAACCCGGCGGCCTTGGCCTGCGCGAGTGCGTCATAGGCCATTGCGCCGCAATCGACCGTGACGATCAGCTTGCTGCCGCCCTCGCCAATCCGGACGAGCGCCTCGCCCGAAGGGCCGTAGCCTTCCATCAAACGATCTGGGATGTAATGGCCTGCGGTCAGCCCAAGTGATCGGAACAGGCGGATGAGAAGGGCCGCGCTGGTTGCGCCGTCTACATCATAATCGCCGTAAACGGTGATTGCTTCTTGGCCCTGAACTGCGTCGGCCAGGCGCTCGGCGGCGACATCCATGTCGCGGAAGATCGATGGGTCGGGCATGAAGCCTCTTATGGTCGGGTCGCGGTGGCGCTCCAGATCATCTCTCGGGACGCCTCGCGCCATCAGCAACTGTGTGACCAAATCGTCGGGCTGGAAACCGGGATCGCGCGCATCGACATCACCGCTGCGCCACTGCCACGCCTGTCCGGTGATCGATTGGGTGATGTTGAGGACGGGCGACATGGCACCTTCCCTATGCGGGGCGGGGAATGCTAGCAAGGCCCCCATGAAAAAGCTGTTGATAGTCTGGCACAGCATGACGGGCGGGTCTGAAGCTTTGGCGCGTTCAGCGCTTGCCGGAGCGGCAGAAGTCGAAACTCATTTGGTGCACGCCCCGGACGTTACGGTAGACGATGTGTTGGCTGCTGATGCCTATTTGTTCGTGTTCCCCGAAAATCTTGCAGCAATCAGCGGGGTGATGAAGGCATTTTTTGATCGCTGTTATTATCCCTGTCTGGGGCAAATCGAGGGACGCGCCTTTGCGGTAATTGTTTGCGCAGGCTCGGATGGCCGCAACGCGGTCATGCAGGCCGAACGGATTGCGACCGGCTGGCGGCTGAAGAAGGTCGCCGACAGCATGATTGTCTGCACCCACGCGCAAACGCCCGAGGATATCTTAGCGCCCAAGACCATATCCGAGGCTGACCTGCAAAAGGCACACGAAACCGGTGCAGCCTTGGCTGCTGGATTGGCGCTGGGGATATTTTAGTCGCGCTTGCGACCCAGCCCGTGCGTGCTCTTCACTCTACGAACGGTGCCGCTCGATGCGCGCATCACGACAGTTTCAGTAGTGATGCGGCCATCGCGCAGTATTTTGACGCCGTCGAGTAGGGAGCCGTCGGTCACCCCGGTCGCGGCAAAGATGCAGTCGCCCTTGGCCAGTTCTTCAAGGTCGTAGATCTTGTCGAGATCCTCGATTCCCCATTTGCGGGCACGCAACCGCTCATCATCGTTGCGGAACAGCAGCCGACCCTTGAATTGTCCGCCGATGCAGCGCAGCGCGGCTGCGGCCAGCACGCCCTCGGGCGCGCCGCCACTGCCCATGTAGATATCAACGGTGGTGTCAGGGTCTGAGGTAGCGATGACACCTGCAACGTCGCCATCCGGAATCAGCATCACGCCGCAGCCCAATGCGCGCAGCTCAGCAATGAGTTTCTCGTGCCGCGGACGATCGAGAACGCACACGATAAGTTCGTTCGGCGATA
>JANMQN010000193.1:0-9070 GCA_031370535.1 Sphingomonadales bacterium
CGGCGAAATCAAAGTCGGCAAGTTCCCGATGATGGCGAACAGCCGCGCCAAGACCAACCGCGATACCGACGGCTTTGTTAAGGTCGTCGCCGATGCTAAAACGGACCGCGTGCTTGGGGTCCATATAATCGCGAGCATCGCGGGCAGCATGATCGCAGAAGCAGCCATCGCGATGGAATTCGGCGCTACTTCCGAAGACATCGCTTACACCTGCCACGCCCACCCGACCCACGCCGAGGCGCTGAAGGAAGCGGCGATGGCAGTGATGGGCAAGCCGATCCATATGTGAATGGTCAAAGAGGCTGTCCAGCTGGCGCCTGCGCTCATCGCCTGGCTCGACCTCTTTGGCATCGCAGTGTTTGCAGCCTCCGGTGCGTTGGCAGCGGCGCAGCGCGGCCAGACGCTGGTTACTTTTTCGTTCTTCGCGCTGATTACTGGTGTCGGCGGCGGCACGGTGCGCGATCTTTTGATCGGTACACCGGTATTCTGGGTACAAGATTGGCGGTTTGCCGCGACTTGCCTCGTGACGGCTATCCTCGTCTGGGTTACGCCAAAGAATTTCTGGAATCCGCGCGCGCTCGACTGGTTCGATGCAGTCGGCATTGCGATTTATGCAGTATTCGGAACGTGGAAATCCCTGACGCTTGGCGTTCCTTTGCTGCCTGCGATGATGATGGGTGTCATCACCGCCTGTGTCGGCGGTATCATCCGCGATGTATTGGCAGGCGAGCCATCAATTTTGCTAAAGCCAGAAATCTATGTGACCGCTGCAGCATTAGCGTCCGGGCTATTCGGTTTACTGTTATGGTTCGGCATGCCAGTCCTGCCCGCCGCCGTCATCAGCGCCGCTGCCGGATTTGGCTTGCGCGCAATGGCAATCTGGAAGAGCTGGGCAATCCCTGCTTACAAGTCCTAGGCCCGTTCGTCCTTGGGCGAATCCATTACGATATAGGACATAATGCTCGACACCTGCGGCACGGTGCCCAGCACTTCGGTATGGAAATATTTATACGCCGCAAGATCACGCGCCTCGATCCGCAACAGATATTCAACAGTACCGGTGATGTTGTGGCACTCGCGCACCTCAGGGGCCGACGCGATCGCTTGTTCAAAACCGAGCTGCGACTCTTTTGTATGGTTGGATAGGCCGACCAACACATATGCGATAAAATTGATGCCCATCGCTTGGGGGCTAAGCACCGCACGGTATCCGGTAATGACTCCCTTGCGCTCAAGCTCTTGCACCCGCCGCAAACAGGCAGAGGGTGACAGTCCGACTTTGTCGGCCAAATCAACATTGCTAAGCCGACCATCAAGCGTCAGTGCGCGCAATATTTTGACGTTTATTGAGTCAATTTCGCTCATTTGTTGCATGTATTTGGCATTTTTTCGCAACAACGCAAGTACATTCGGCATGAATTGCTCTATTCTGACTATCATGATGACCATCGAACTGTTTGCCGCGCTTGCCGTTTTTGCCTTTGTGTCTTCAATCACCCCTGGGCCGAACAATTTGATGTTGATGACGTCGGGTATCAATTTCGGGATGCGCCGCACCGTGCCGCATATGCTGGGAGTTACGCTGGGCTTCACCCTGATGATCGCGCTGATCGGGCTTGGCGTCATGAAGGTAATTGAGGCGGTACCAGGCTCGATGCTGTTCATCACGATCGCAAGCGGGCTTTATCTGCTCTATATGGCGTGGAAGATCGCCACGACCAACACCTCTCCGGCTGAAAACGGAACTGCTGCGACAAAATCGAAGCCCTTCACGTTTCTGCAGGCCGCGTTATTCCAGTGGGTAAACCCCAAGGCGTGGACAATGGCGCTGACCGCGATCTCCGCCTATGCGCCAAAATCGGAAGGCTGGGTCGGGGTGTTTATCGTCGCCGGGGTTTTCGGAATCATCAACCTGCCAAGCACCGGCGCATGGGCGGTGATGGGTGCAAAAATGCGACGGTTTTTGAGTGACCCGGTACGATTAAAAACCTTCAATATAACTGCGGCAATTTTGCTCGTTGCATCGGTTTATCCGATGGTAGCTGGGCTGGCAAAAGCCTAATCAACGGTAGCGGTTCGGAAACAGCTTTTTCAAATTGGCGACCTTTGGTTTGTCCCACGTCACGATATAGCCGTGGTTCGGATTCTTGGCCATAAAGTCCTGATGATAGGTTTCAGCCGGGAAAAAACTGTAGCCCTCAATCTTGGTAAAAATCGGCTTTTTCCAATAACCTGCTTTGCCAAGCTGCGCGATATAGGCGCCCGCGGCTTTGCGTTGGGTCGCATTGGCGGGGAAGATCGCGGTGCGATATTGTATGCCGGTGTCGGGTCCCTGGCGATTCAATTGCGTCGGGTCATGCGTCACCGAAAAAAAGATATGCAACAGGTCGTTATAGCTAACCAAAGCGGGATTATAACGGATGCGGACCGATTCGGCATGACCGGTACGTCCGCCGCTGACCAGATCGTAATCAGCAGTTGCTTTCGTGCCGCCTGAATAGCCGGATTCGACGCTGGCCACGCCTTTGACCCTTTCGAACACGCCTTCAATGCCCCAGAAGCAACCTCCCGCGAATACAGCGGTTTGCATTCCCTTGGGTTCAGTGATCGGCGCAACAGGTGCGGCTATCCGGATTCCTTCGGCAGCTTCAGCGGTACCGATCAGCGAGGTTGCTTCGGTGCCGCAGGCGCTGGTGAAAGCAAACGCAGCCACGAGCGGCAGTAAGCGATAGAACAACCTATTTGGCTGGCGTGACATCTTCATAAACAGGCGCTCCGACCGAAATCGCCTTTGCTGCCCCAGAACCACCGATGTAGGCGTTCGCAGGCTGGATCACTGCTAAACCCGCAATCCCAAGAGCGAAACCGCCCGCGAGGCTGAGGAAAAGATCTGATCGCACAAAGTTGAAAATACGGTTCATTTTGTTTCTCGGTTCTAGCTGCCTATTCGCAGGCATCGATAGATACGTTACCGGGCCGAAAAAGGTTTCAAGCAGGTAACCGGTTAAGTCGGGCTTAACGCTTCGTTTTGTTAGATTAAGCTGCGGTCAAACGAGCGCTGCACACGCCGACTGGATGCGGGTGCAGGCTTCTTTGAGTAAATCCTCCGACGTTGCATAGGAAATGCGGAAGCCTGGCGAGAGGCCGAAAGCCGCGCCATGCACCGCCGCGACGCGGTAGTCATCGAGGAAATAGTCGATGAGGTCGGCGTCGGTTTCGATTTTCTTGCCCTTTGGCGTGGTCTTGCCAATTACGCCGCTCGCGTCGGGATAGACGTAAAAAGCCCCCTCGGGCGTCGGACAGTTAAGCCCCGGCGCGTCATTTAGCATCGCCACTACCAAATCGCGCCTTTCCTTGAACGCGGCGTTGCGTTCACGCAGGAAATCCTGAGGGCCATTGAGCGCCGCAAGCACCGCATATTGCGATATCGAGCAGGGATTACTTGTCGATTGAGATTGGAGATCGCCCATCGCCTTGATCAGCCATTCGGGTCCGCCCGCATAGCCGATACGCCAGCCGGTCATTGCATAAGCCTTCGACGCACCGTTCATCGTCAAAGTACGGTCATAAAGAGCGGGGCAGACCTGAAGCATCGTCGCGAAGGGCGACTGCGCATACCAGATATGCTCGTACATATCATCGGTCAGTAGCATGACGTGCGGGTGTTTCAGCAACACCTGACCCAATGCCTCCAGTTCAGTTGCGTTGTAAGCGGCGCCCGTCGGATTCGATGGTGAATTGAGAATCAGCCAGCGTGTCTTGGCCGTGATTGCTGCATCCAGTTGTTCTGGCGTAATTTTATAACTTTGCGCGGCGGTTGCCAGGATTACGACAGGCGTTCCGCCTGCAAACTGCACGATGTCCGGATAGCTTACCCAATAGGGTGCCGGAATGATGACCTCATCGCCTTGGTCGATAGTCGCAACCAAAGCATTGAACAACGTATGCTTGCCGCCGGAATTTACCGTGATCTGCTTTGGCCCATAATCGATTTTATTGTCGCGCTTAAACTTGGCGATGATTGCCTGTTTCAAAGGCGCGATGCCATCGACGGCTGTATATTTGGTCATACCGTCACGGATAGCCTGAATTGCCGCTTCCTTGACGAAGTCTGGCGTGTCAAAATCGGGCTCGCCGGCCGACAGGCCGATCACATCTATGCCTTGTGCCTTCAACTCTATAACGCGGCCCGACATGGCAAGCGTTGCCGAGGGGGCGATCCGGCCAAGCGCGGCGGACAAATGGTCGATCATGGCATTACTTTCGTGAACTTTTTGAACGCAAATTGCGTGGCTGCCCCTAATGCGTGGCTAAAAGTTACGCAACCCTGTTGGCGCGAATAAGACCGCGTAGGCTGTTTCCGACAAAGAAGCCGTTGGACAGATCTTCAATTACGAGATCAGCTTCTTTTGCTCTCCCCTCCTCAATCATTTCTCGCCGCAACACCGACGGAAGCAGGCCGGTTTCCAGCCGCGGGGTAAGCAGCTTCCCGTCGCGTTCGACAAACAGTGCGCTGATGCTACCTTCAGTGAGCCGTCCGTCCTTATCGACAAAGACCACCTCATCGCAATCGCCCCGCGCTTTACGGGGATCATCATAAAAAGCCCGATCGGATATCTTGTGCCGCAACCGGAAATCCTGTGGATTAACCGGCAACGCCACCACGGCGACCTGCCATTCGTCAACGTCAACCAAAGGACGTATCTCTATTGCCAATGAACCTTTTTGCGACGCGAGCAACCTGATTTTCGATAGAGTATCCAGATGAAAAGTTGCCGCATGCAATTTGTTGCGTGCGTCATGCCGGTCGAATTCAAAGCCGAAAATGCGTGCGCTTTCCTTCATCCGCTCAAGATGCAACTCAAGCCGCACGATTCCTTGCGCTGGTTCGAAGCGCATCGTCTCGATCAGGTCAAACCCAAAACCTTCCAATTTGGCAAAATCCCCCTTCGCCAGACATTCGGCCCATTCGTCGCTCTCCTGCGAGTCTGCAACGATGCCTGAGCCTAGCCCCAGTGAAACCGTCTTCGCTTCATCACACAAGGTAAAAGTGCGAATACCGACGTTAAATGCCGCATCACCATTGGCGTCGATACGCCCGATCGATCCGCAATAAATTCCGCGTGACGCATTTTCAACTTCGTCGATGATCTGCATGGCCCGGATTTTAGGTGCACCGGTAATCGACCCGCATGGAAAAAGAGCCTCTATGACGTCGATCGCGTCCCTGCTTTCTGGCAGGATCCCGGTCACGGTCGAAGTCATCTGATGGACCGTTGGATAGCTTTCGATATGAAAGAGCTCAGGCACCGCCACCGATCCCGCTTCACACACCCGCGACAAGTCGTTGCGCAAGAGATCGACGATCATTAGATTTTCGGCGCGTTGCTTTGGGTCGGTACGAAGATACTCGGCAGCGGCCATATCAGCGTTAGTGTCGGTGTGGCGCTCGGCCGTGCCTTTCATCGGCTTGGTCGTCACTCGCCGATCTTTCAACGCAAAAAATAGCTCAGGAGAAAATGACAGATAATGCCGTTCACCGGTCCATATTACGCCGCCATATCCCGCCGCCGCACGAGGACGAAGCGCGGAATAAAGCGCCAGCGGGTCCCCAGCGTAGTCAGCTGACAACGGAAAGGTCAGATTAGCCTGATAGATATCGCCTGCGGCGATATAATCCTGCACCGTTTCGAACGCCTTGGAATAGTCCGTGCGCGATATCCCGGGCCGTAGCGAAGACAACCATATCCCAGCCGGATCCGGCAGCTTTGACGGTATGGCGTCTGTGTTAATGGTCTCAAATCGCTCGAATAAACCAAACCACGCGAGTGGTGCATCAAGGGAAGTGGTTAACTGGGGGAGAAGTGCGGTACCAGCATCATAAGCAAAATACCCAGCAACATGCAGCTTTTGCTCTTTCGCTGCCCGCAATTCCTCCAGCAATATCACAATCTGTCCGGGGGAGTCCGCAGATATTGTTCGAACTGGATTTACATACAACCGCGCCGGCGACGCACCTGAAGCACGCGCATCGTCCAGCAAGACAAATGGGCCATCTTCCGGAATCATATTTCGCATTTCTTGCGAACTAATGGAGCGGGTGAGGGGAATCGAACCCCCGTATTCAGCTTGGGAAGCTGCTGCTCTACCATTGAGCTACACCCGCATTTCATGCCTGCCATTATCCCGCCTAGTAGGAATACGCTAGGCCTTCAATCGTTCGGCGTGCCAGGCGAGGTGTTCGGCCATAAAAGTGGAGATGAAATAATAGCTGTGGTCGTAGCCAGGTTGCATGCGAATTGTTGCTGTCTGACCCGCCGCCTCACATGCTTCGGTCAGCAAATGCGTTTTGAGCTGCTCGATCAGGAAATTATCTGCCTCTCCTTGATCGACCAGCAGGTCGGGCAGCCGCGCACCGTTCCGGATGAGGGTGCATGCATCATATTCTTCCCACAGTGATCGGTCGTTGCCCAGATATCCACCCAGCGCCTTTTCACCCCAAGGGCAGTTCATCGGCGAGACTATCGGCGCGAATGCCGAGGTTGATTTAAAGTGCCCCGGGTTCCGCAAGCTGATCGTCAGCGCGCCATGTCCGCCCATCGAATGACCCATGATACCCTGCCGCTCGGTATCGATAGGGAAATGCTCCGCAACAAGCTTGGGAAGTTCGCTCTCGATATAAGTGCGCATGCGATAATGGTCTGCATAAGGCTCGACCAACGCATCTACATAGAAACCCGCACCGAGGCCAAAGTCATAGCCACCTACAGAATCGTCAGGCACGCCCTCACCGCGTGGGCTTGTGTCTGGCGCAACAAAGATTAGGCCCAATTCTGCGCAAGCGCGACGATATTCGCCTTTGTCGGTCACATTGGCGTGCGTGCAGGTAAGCCCCGACAGATACCAGACCACGGGTAACTTGGCGCCGAGGCCGTGCGGCGGGACATAGACCGAGAATGTCATGTCAGTACCAGTCGCGGTCGAGCGATGTTTATAGACGCCCTGGGCACCGCCAAATGCCGTGTTGATCGATATCATTTCAATGGTCATATCGTTTCCAATACAGGGATAGCGGCGATTACCGGAACATGGTGCCAATGGGTCAGCGTGCGAACAAGGTCATTCGGCGCAAGGCTAAGCGTCGCACTGTTCCGCAAAGGATGGCAATTGATGATTGCTGCCGTCGCCAACTCCGCATCCAGCACAAATGTCACTTGGCCTTCGACATCGTTGATCGCCGCCAAAGCGGTGACCGACCCCGGTGAAATGCCAAGCAAGCGCTCCATATCCTCTGCCTTGCCGAAGCTGACCCTGCCGCAACCAATAGCGGCAGGCAAAGCTTTCAGATCGACCCGTGCTTCGTCTGGAACCGTCACCAGCCAGAATACGCCGTTCTTGTCTTTAAGGAACAGGTTCTTGGTATGAGCACCGTTGATATGCCGCGTGTGTTGGCTGCTTTCCTCTACCGTGAAAACCGGCGCATGCTCGTGCACCTCATATACGATGCCGAGCGCAGCCAGGTCGGCATAAAGCTGCGCTTCAGCTTCGTTCATTGCGTCAGTCGGTAACGCGGTGAAGCGCACAGAGCTTGTTTCCATCGGGATCGCGCAAATAGGCAAGATAGAGTTTCATTCCGTTGCCTTCGCGCACGCCGGGGGGATCCTCAATCGCGGTGCCGCCATTATCGATACCGGCCTGATGCCAGGCATTGGCCTGCTCAGGAGTCATTCCAAAACCGACAGTGCAGCCGTTGCCATGCGTTGCGGGCTCGCCGTCGATTGGCGGTGTAACCAGGAACATCGAGCCGTTATGGATATAAATCAGGCGCCCCTTCGGGTCCTGCATGCCTTCCTTACCGCCCATCGCAGCGAAGGTCGCGTCGTAAAATTTCTTTGAACGGGCAATGTCATTACTGCCCACCATCATATGACTGTACATCGTTACTCTCCTTGTAAATCAGTAAACCACAACGCTTCTGATGCTCTCACCTGCATGCATGAGTTCGAACGCCTTGTTGATATCCTCCAACCCCATGACATGCGTGATCATCGGGTCGATCTCGATCTTGCCGGTCATATACATATCGACAATCTTGGGAACATCGGTCCGGCCTTTGGCACCGCCAAACGCTGTGCCGCGCCAGTTGCGGCCAGTCACGAGCTGGAACGGGCGCGTGGCGATTTCCTTGCCAGCTTCGGCGACGCCGATGATGATGCTGGTGCCCCAACCGCGGTGGCATGCCTCGAGCGCAGTGCGCATCACTTCGGTATTACCCGTCGCGTCGAACGTATAGTCCGCGCCGCCATCGGTCATCTCGACGATTTGCGCGACGACATCTTCGCGGCTCATGCCCTTGCTGTTGAGGAATGCAGTCATCCCGAACCTGCGGCCCCATTCTTCTCTGGTCGGGTTGATATCCACGCCGATAATCTTGCCTGCACCGGCAAGGCGCGCGCCCTGAATGACGTTCAGGCCAATACCGCCGAGGCCAAAGACGACAACATTGTCGCCGACCTGCACCTTGGCAGTATTGACCACTGCCCCGACGCCGGTAGTTACGCCGCAGCCGATATAGCAGCTCGATTGAAACGGCGCGTCCTCGCGGATTTTGGCGACAGCGATTTCAGGGAGCACGGTGAAGTTCGAGAAAGTCGAACATCCCATATAATGAAAGATCGTCTGGCCCTTATAGCTGAACCGCGACGTGCCGTCGGGCATTAGGCCTTTGCCTTGAGTCGCGCGGATCGCAGTGCACAGGTTGGTCTTACCCGACAGGCAGCTTTTGCACTGACGACATTCGGGCGTGTAGAGCGGGATAACATGGTCGCCTGGTTTGACCGAAGTCACACCAGCGCCAACCTCACGCACAATCCCTGCACCTTCATGGCCGAGGACTGAGGGGAAAATACCCTCGCTGTCGAAACCATCGAGCGTATAGGCATCGGTGTGACAAATTCCCGTCGCCATAATCTCGACCAGCACTTCACCCGCCTTGGGCCCGTCAAGATCGAGCTCGACAATCTCAAGCGGCTTCTTTGCTTCAAATGCAACAGCGGCGCGGGTCTTCATT
>JANMQN010000049.1:0-3547 GCA_031370535.1 Sphingomonadales bacterium
GCCATCTCCGAACAACCCGCTCCAATATCTCGGCTTCGCCGCCGGTTTCCTGCCATAGCTCGCTGAACAGCGGGTCTTCGGACGCCGGGCGTTTTTCTTATTAAAGATTATAGAGCGCGACGCGGGTGGGGATGCTGACACCCTCGCCGCAGATGATGCATTCGCGGTTACGGAGCGCAGGAATGGAATCGAGGAACCCGCGCGCGCCCTCCGGCATCGCGGCGCGGACAAAGGCCTGGTCGCGGTCGTTGTTCAGGCGCATCGAGATGATCGTGCCGCACTGCGACAGCACGCCTTCGGCCAGATCCGATGGACGCTGCGTAATCAGGCCAAGGCTCACGCCATATTTACGGCCTTCCTTGGCAATCCGTTCTAGGATTGAGCGCACCGCACTGTCTTTCGATACACGGTCCGAGGGGATGTAACGGTGCGCCTCTTCGCAAACGAGCAGGATAGGCCGCTGCGCTTCATTGCGCGACCAGATAGCATAGTCGAAGACGAGACGCGAAAGCACTGCAACCACCGTCGAGGTGATGTCCGATGGCACGCCCGAGACATCAATAATCGAAATCGGCTTGCCGCCCGATGGCAGGCGGAAAATCTTGCCGACGAAATCGGCCATCGTGTCGCCGACCAGCATGCCGGAGAACATGAAATTGTAGCGCGGATCAGCTTTCAGTTCGTCGATCTTGCCCTTCAGGCGCATGAATGGCGCGCTGTTGGTCGCCTTGTCGAGCTTGCCCATTTCGGTCTGGATGATGTTGGTCAGGTCGGACAGCAAATAGGGTATCGGTGCATCGACCGTAAGCTTGCCAATGCTCTCGGCGATGCGGTTCTTGCCACGCGCCTGCAGCAGGCAACGCGCGAGAATGTCGGCGTCGATTTGCTTATCGTCGCCCGTCGACGTGATGAAAACCTCGCAATGTTCGGCGAAGTTCATCATCCAGTACGGCATGTTCAGATTGTTGACGTCGAACAATGCACCATTTGTTTTGAACGCAGCAGAATATTCGCCATGCGGATCGATCATCACGATATGGCCTTCGGGCGCGATATCGCAAATCTTATGAAGAATGAGCGCAGCGCTCGTCGATTTACCGGTACCGGTCGAACCAAGTAGCGCAAAATGCTTGCCGAGCATGGCGTCGACATAGAGCGCGCCACGAATATCCTTGGTCGGAAAAACAGTGCCGATTTCGACATGCGCGCGTGCGTCAGCGGCATAGACCTGCTTCATGTCGGGGCTGGAGACGGCATAGACTTCGCTACCGGGGACCGGATAGCGTGTGACACCGCGGCGGAAATTATAGATTTTGCCGGTGAGTTTCTCTTCGTCGCCTTCACCGAGAAAATCGACCGCAGCCATGATGACGCCCTGATCGCGTTCGTGCAGCTTTTGCGTGCGGATGCTGGCAAGCAACCAGGTGTTGCCGACACGAATCTTGATCTGACTGCCGACCTGTCCCGCCATCGCGATGCTTGGGTCGCTGTGCGGCATCAGCTCGTTCAGTATTCCCGCGTCGAGCGTTACCTGCGAACTGGACCCGGCGATCTCCATGACAAAGCCGATATGGTGAAGCGCGGGGCCATTGGCCGGCGCCCGGGGGGCCGCAGGTTCAGGGTCGCGCGATGGCGGCATGATCGGCACTTGAGTCAGCGAAGCCGCCGCCGATCCCGCACTTTCGGCCGGCTGGCCAGAGGAAAACTGATGATTTCCCGTGATATCCATGTTGCGAACTGTCCCTATTGCCGTAAACCGAAAGGCATAGGGTCAGAAGGTAAAGAATTATTTACTATGCGATGACGCAGATCACCTTAAAGTCGCTGGAAAACATAGCCTGCAAACCAGCCCAGCAATAGCGATACAAGCACCGCCATAGCGCCGTAAAAAAGCGCATAATCCCGCGCCAATATCGTCACCAATTGTTCGAACCCGGTTTTGCGGATGCGAACCTCTACATTGTCGTCGGCAACGATCACGCGTCCGTCGCGGATAAGCAAAGTTTCGGCCGTGTAGGTACCGACGGGCACGCTCGAAGGAATGTTAAGGCGGGCACGATACAAAACCTGGTCGGTTATTTCGACGGTGCCTGCTTCCTGTCTGAATAGCCCGTTGCGACTGTTCAGGTCGACAAGACCACTGACGAAGCGGCGCTGTTCCTTGGCATCGACTTCCCCGCTGGGCGACAATTGCAATTTGTCGAGGCCGAGCTCGTAGATGGCGGCAGTCTTGTCATTGACGATACTGTCCAGCGGCCGCGATGATGCAATCGCATAATAAGCCGGGACCGACCGGAAATCTGTGCTGTCGGCATTGATCCATATGCCGGCAATCTTCTGCTTTTCGCGCAAGGTAATCGGGCGGGTCGGACCACGAAGGACGACGGCGACGTCAATCTGGCCTTCCGGCGCAACCCCGCGTGGATAAATGATCGCACCGAACAATAACATCTCTGTGCCGGTGAAACCCGACTGGATGTCGATCTGTCGTTGCGACACGTCGGGTACCAGCTTGGGTACATTTTGCGCCGATGCCATGCCAGGCAGCAGCATGAGAAGCAAAGCGAGCAGCAGCCTCATAAAGCCTGCACCGTATAGATCTCGTCCGGACGCCAACCGAGCCCCAGCGCCATGCGGATGGCAACGATTAGTACGATTGCCGCAAGAAACAGCCGCAGATACTCAGGCCGCATCCGTTGCGCGAGCCGTGCGCCTATCTGCGCGCCGGTGACGCTGCCGATCAAAAGGAAAACCGCGAGCACTATATCGACCGCCTTGGTGGTCAGGCTGTGCATCATCGTTGAGGCCATCGTGACGAAAAGTATCTGAAACAGCGAAGTGCCGACCACAACTTGCGCGCCCATGCCGAGCAGATAAAGCATCGCCGGGACCATGATGAAGCCGCCGCCGACGCCAAGCAGCATCGTCATGATCCCAGTGACAAAACCCAGAACCAGCGGCGCGAGCGGCGAGATGTACAGCCCCGATCGGTAAAAGCGCCAACGCATCGGCAGGTTTGCTACGAGCGGGTGGTGACGGCGCTTGCGGGCGGGCAAAGGCTTGCCTGAACGGACTGCACGCACACTCATCAGGCTTTCCTTGGCCATCAGCCCGCCGATGCTGCCGAGCATGATGACGTAGAGCATGTTGATGACGGTATCGATCTGGCCGAGTTGTTCGAGGATCTCGAATATGACCGCGCCTGCGAGCGTTCCGAATATCCCACCGACAACCAGTACCGCGCCCATCTGGAAATCGACGCCGCCGCGTTTCATGTGCGCGAACACGCCCGACACGCTCGCACCGGTAACTTGGGTAGAGGCGGAGGCCGCTGCAACTGCGGGCGGGATGCCGTAGAAAATCAGCAACGGCGTTGTCAGGAACCCTCAGCCGACGCCGAACATCCCGGACAGCACGCCCACACCGCCACCCAAAAGGATGATGACGAGCGCGTTGACCGACAAATTGGCTATGGGAAGATAGATATCCATTTTCGACGAAACGGACCCTAACGGCATTTCAAGGCGTGATAAAGGCTGTGCCTAAG
>JANMQN010000076.1:0-16411 GCA_031370535.1 Sphingomonadales bacterium
CGTCTCGCTTCTCGATCCAGTCACCGCCGGGTAACGAACCGCCTCGCAGTTCGACCGACGAGCAGCTCCACCGCTCAGACAAATCACAAATCGACATGGCAAGCCGCCGCGTCGCGGTTGGACTGCTGGACAATATGCCGCCACCAACCGCAAAGCCTGATGATACCAAAGCCCTGCCGAATAATGGCGAATGGACAAGATGAAATGGCAGAATTGCCGCAATTTCGCCGCAGGTTTCAGCAATAAGACACTGTGCAACCTGTCCGGTGCCCGCTTCGATTGCGTTCAGCCATTTCGGGCGGTGGAACGGCAAGCCGTTGTCATGCGCCATCACCCAGGCGTCGAGGCGCGCGACCTCATTCGCATCGCTCAAATCGGCTTCCCGCACGCTGACTTTGGATCGAAGCATTGGTGCGTTCATGTCAGCCTAGCCCGCTCGCGCGCCGCAACGCTATCTAGCCGTTCCCACTGGAAATCTCTCGGCAAACGACGCAGCTTGTCGGCCATGACATTAAGCTTTGTGTAGTGCCGCAGCTTCGACTTGATCGGCGCATTGGTGACACGCGGCTGATCGGGGTCGATTTCCCAAGGGTGGAAATAAATCACGGCCGGACGATTGTCGCGCTCGTTCACCTGGCGGATCGCCCAGCCCGAAAATGCATAAGGCAAGAGCCGGAAAAACCCGCCGCCGCCTGCGGCAAGCCTCTTCGAACCTAGTTCTGCTGTCGTCACAGGAATTTCCACAAAGTCGCTCCCTGCCACCGGACGAAAGGCAAAGCGTGGTGCATCCGCCCAGCCATAATGGTCGTGCTTTACCGGCGCGACGCTCGACGAATAGATGTAGCCTTGCTCGGCCAGTATCTCGTGCGCCCAGGGCGTGCGCTGATCGATTGAGAAACTCGGTGCGCGATAGCCAGTTACGACTTGCCCCGAAGAGTCTTCAAGAATTTTTCGTGTCCGTTCGATGTCGGCGGCAAATTGCTCCGGCGTCAGAGCAAAAACGCGGTCGTGCGCATATCCGTGGCTGGCAATTTCGTGCCCTGCATCGACGATACGCCGGATAAGCGCAGGGTAGCGTTCGGCAACCCAGCCTAAAGTAAAAAATGTCGCTTTGACCCCAGTCTCATCGAACAGAGCCATTACATTGTCGGTATTGCGCTCGACCCGGCATTCTAGCGAATCCCAGTCTTTGCGATCAATTACCGTTTCAAAGGCACCGACCTGAAACCAGTCTTCGACATCGACGGATAGCGCGTTTTGCACCGGGTTTCAGTTCCTTCATCGGCCGATAAGGCCAGGTTAATTTCAGGCGGCGCGGCTGTTCTGCACAAACCTGGCTTCAAAGCTGCCCTCTTTGTCCATCCAATCGATCATCATGGCAACCACTCGGCGCAGCGCGGCTTCCTGCTCCGAAACCCGTTGCTCAAGGTTTGCCACCCGTGCGGCGAGTGCCTGTACCTCTGCATTTGGTGCAGGGACAGGTTCAGGAACGACAATAGGTTGCGACATTGGCTGCGGCTCGACAGCCAGTGGCACCGCAACTTCAGGGAAGGATTCTTCAGCGAAAATTTCGGCTACCACTGGTTCACAGGCAACATCGACTTCAATTGCTGGCTCGCTCTGCGCCAGTGGCGCACGTGCGGACATCCGGGCCTCATATTCGAAGGGCTTTCCAGCCATGTCCGCGATGACTGCCGCGACCAGAGCGCCGTCGAGGACGTCGACCTGCTCGACCGCACCCATCAGCATCACGCGGTTCATCAATGTATTGAGCTTGCGAGGCACCCCGCCTGTTTCGGTATAAAGGGCGGAATAGGCGTCAGCAGTTACCTGCGGGCGGCCATTCCATCCTGCGCACGACAGGCGGTGAGCGATATAAGGCTCCACCTCGCTGGCATCCATCGGTTCGAGATGGTGTGTCGCAATCACCCGCTGGCGGAGCTGCTCCAGCTCGGCAGCGTCGCGCACAAGGTCGCGGAACTCGGGCTGACCGAGCAGGAAAATCTGCAACAATGCAGACGATCCCAACTGGAAGTTTGACAGCATCCGCAATTCTTCGAGCGCATCAACCGACAGGTTCTGCGCTTCATCCACCACCAGCAAGCAACGACGGCCAGTACGCGCCTCGGCATGAAGAAAATTCTCGATACTTTTAAGCGTCGACGCCTTGTCCAGTCCGCGCGTATCGATGCCGAACGACTCCGCCGCCATATGAACCATATCGAGGCCATCGAGTTGGCTGGTCACGATAGTTGCCGCGGTCAGTCGCGCCTTATCGACACTCTGCATCAAATGGCTGACCAAAGTCGATTTCCCCGCCCCAACTTCACCGGTTATGACAATGAAGCCTTCACCTTGAGCAAGACCATATCCGAGATAAGACAGCGCCTTGCGGTGCGTTGCGCTCTCGAAATAATATTGCGGGTCGGGCGTCAGCTGGAATGGGCGTCCGGTTAGGCCGTAAAATTGATCGTACATTATCGTTGCCCCTTAAAAACTATACCGCAGGCCGAGCAGCGCAGATGCGGTCAATTCGCTGTCGAAGTCTTCCTGCTTATAGCTATCGAGACCGACAGCCGCAGAAGCCGAAAGTCCGCGGATAATCTGGCGATATAACGCGGCATTCGCACCGGTCGAAAGTGTATCCGCCGAACCTGTAAAACCAGGATCGAAATAGCTTACATAAACGTTCGATTCAAACCGTGTTAGGCGGTCAATGGCGGTGCCGAGATAGGCAACGGCAAAATAACTGTCATCCTTCACGCCATCAATTTGCGCCTGTGCGCCAAGCTGCGATGCGATGAACTTGCGCTGGTTATAGCCGACTGCAAAGCCGCTGTCCCATCCGCCGTTATTGCCGCTAAACGACGCGGTCACGCCACGCTGGCGGAATGCCGATGACGAGGCATTCTGCAATGCATCGTTAAAGCAGAATCCACCAGTCTGGCCAAAAGCACAACCGCTGATGTCGCCCGACAACGGGTTGCGCGAGCTGCGGAACTGTGTGGGCAACGATGCCAGATTTTCGTTTAGCATGCCGCCAAAGCCGGAAACAGTATCATAGACGGATACATTGACCGCCCAGTCTCGACCCGGCTGATAGCTCAGGCTGCCGATGTAGGTGTCAGTGCCATAGCGGCGACCATAACGAGCCTCAACCGAGGTGCGCGGGCTTGGACGCCAGAGCACACCTGCATCCCAGATCAGGCCGTCTTGCTGATAGGCAACAAGACGTGGCGAGTTGGGATCGGTGACGAGACGCCCACCTATGCCGACGACAGGGTCGCCGTTGACGTCGCGCAACGCATCGCGCTCGCTGATCTTTATATCTTCATAGCCGACACCGCCCACAATTGCGAGCGTTGGGTTAACTGGTACGGTGAAGTCTGCACGGGCATATTTGCCGTCGAAGCGGCTATCGAGCTGACCGGCATCTTCGCGCTCCCAACTGCCGCTGACCGCCCAGCCAAATGGCAAAGCTCCCGGCTGCATGCCTACTGACGCCGTTGCCAATTGACTCACGCTGTCGTCGAACTGGTCGAAGCGTTGCTGTCCGGCTGGTAGAACTACAATGTCCTTGCTCTCAACCTTGGTATAGCCAGCACGATAGGCTGCGTTGACACTCAAAGCACCTGCTTGCGTGGTGAAGGTTGGCCCACCATAAACCGAATAAACCTGCGTTATATTGTCAGGGTTGCCCACCAAATTGCTTGGGGCTGCGCCCCGACCATCGACGCGGGTACGGGCGGCAACGCCGCCAGCCTCAAGGCTGAAATTGCGGGTCAACGCCACCGAACCCCGGGCAAGACCGGTTACAGTGTCCTGATCTTCGACGCCATCGTCATAGCCGATCAGCCGCTCGTACCGCAGGCTGACTTGGGCTTCGGCCCGGCGGGTTGCGATAGACGCGTCAACACCTGCCGCCAACGTCGAATAGGTCAACACATCGCCGCCGTCTTTCAAGTCGGCAACAAGCACCTGTTGCACTTCAAGATAAGGCACCACTTCAACGCGCGGACCTTCGCGCTTGCCACCGCGCCCACGTTTCTTAACAGGCGCTTCCTCGACTGGTTGTGCATTTTCGGGCGAACCGTAGCCATCATCCATCGGCGACCAGTCGGAATCGATCTGCTGCGCCATGACAGGCAAGGGCAACGATGCCACGCCTAACAACAACATAAGCTTCAAAGCCGGTTTGTGCATCATGATGCTCCATATCCGTAGTAATTTCCGAACTTGCGTCCGGTGGGAGAAAATTTGGTCCGGTTGAGCAGCAGCTGGACATGCTCGCAGCCATTAAGCAGGCTCAACGCATCGAGCAGCGCGCTGTCGGTAGTTACGTCGGCATGGACGACCATCAGCGTCTGCCCGACATGCAGCGCCAGCACAGATGCCGGCGAAGCAGCCAATGCAGGCGGAGAGTCAAAAATGATAATCCGCGATGGATCGTTGCAGGTGAGCTGGTCGATGATCTCGGCCGTGCGCGCCGCTGCCAGATATTCGGTATCCTGATTGGTCTGGCTTCCAGCCGGCAGAATCGAAAGGCCGTCAATGTCGGTTTCGATAACCAGCGATTCGACATCGCAGGCGGGATCGGCGAGCGCGTCCATAAAACCTCGGTGCGATTCGATACCAAATGTCGAAAGCACGCTGGGTTTGGCAAAATCGGCGTCGACCAGAAGAACGCGATTGTCTTTTTCGCTCGCCATCGACAGCGCAAGGTTGATGGCACAGTAAGTTTTACCTTCGTTGGGGTTGGCCGAACAAACCAATATCCGTTCGCCGTGCGGCAGCGCTTCAACGCCCTTACCGCCCCGCGCGGTCAGTAAAAGCTGCCGTTTTACAATACGGAATTCTTCCGACAGACCGGTTACCGGACCATCGGGCACGATGAAATTATGCGCGGCGAGGCGTTCGCGGTTTATTGCGATAAAGTTGGAACTGGCTGGACGCGCGGCCATCGATTGATGTGTAGCTGTCGGGGGTGCAACTGGCGCCGCAGAGGCAGGCGCGGGTGACGCCGCAACAAGCGACTCTTCGACCGGCAACACTGGCGCGTTGGTGCATCCGCCGCGCAACGCCGCGCCGAAATCGTACATTTCGGACGCACGTTCGAGGAGCGAACCGGCGGGCTTGATCGAGCTATGTTTGTTCATGCCGTGCGCTCCCTCAAGCCGTCAAACCGCGCTGGACAAACTCAGCGACCAGCAGTAACGCAAACACGCAGACGAGTCCGCCCGATGCACTGTAGAAAAGTTTCATCTTTTGCTTACGTTGCGCGCGTTCCTCTCCCGTCAGCATTTGCGAGATCGAGCCGATGACCGGAAGTCCGCTCGCACGTTCAAGTTTCGCAGCAGTTGGAAAACTGGTCTGCAAATGGCCGAGCGCGAAAGCCGCTCCGACGCCTGCGCCAATACCGGCGATAAGGACACCCGCGAGTAGCAAAGGACGATTCGGTGCCGCAGGCACGTTCGAGAATGAAGGCTCCTTCACAACGCGAAACTGCACCGCGTCGGTCTGGGTCTCGACCTGACCGCGAAGGCTGATCTGGTCGCGGTTGATCAGCAGCTTGTCATATTGTTCTTTCAAAACCTCATAATCGCGGTTGATGCGCTGATATTCCGCGGCGACGCCGGGTTCAGCGGTCTGTTTGGCAGCAAGCCGAGCCATGTCGGACTGCAAAGAATTCTTGCGCGCGCTCAGCGCGCTGACCGATGCTTCGCGCTCGGCGCGCATGGATTGCAGCGAGCTATAGGCCGGATTGGGCGTCTTGTACCCCCCGCCACCAGCCGCTGATCCTCCGCCTTGCGAGCGCAGGATCGAAATCTGGTTACGGACTGCGATGACGTCGGGGTGATTATCAGTAAAGCCGCGCGCACGCATTGAGGCGAGTTCGCCCTGCGCCTGACCCAAGGCGCTTGGCGCGCCGCCGCCACCCATCGAAGGAGTGTTCAATGTAGCCGGGGTTCCCGCCAGTTGACCGTTCAACGCAGCAAGTGCGCTGCGCGCTTGAATGAGCTGCGAATCGATCTGGCTGAGTTCGGCGCGCGATGCTTCCATACGCTGTGACACCGAGCCAACGCCAGGCAGCAAGCCAAGGTTCTGGGTCTCGTAGGCAACGCGCTTGGCTTCAGCCGCCTGCAATTGCTTGCCACGCGCTTCGATTTGTGTGTTCAGGAAACGAAGCGTCTGACTGGTTTCCTTGCGGTCGCCGGCGATATTGTCGTCCTCGGCCACGTCGATCAGTTTCTGCACGACGTCGCGTGCCAATTTGCCGCTCGGCTGCTTGACCGTGATGGAAAAGAAATCGTCCTGCTCCGGCTTCACTTCGATGTTCGCGCGTAAACCTTCGATCTTGCCTGCCATTTCGACAGGTGTGACAATCGTCGCGCCAAGATCGGTACCGCGAATGACCTTTTCGAGATTATCCGACGATATAAGCGTCTGGCCAAGCTGCTGGATATTCTTGCGCTGATCCTGTTGGGTAATTCCCACCTGATCGGAAAGCATCGATTGGGTGCGAACCTGAATTTGCGCTTTTGATTCATATTTGTTCGGGATCATCGCGACAACGAGCCAGCCCAAAAGGCATACGCCCCAAGCCACCGCGAGGGCCAGCCAGCGGCGGTTCCATACGCTATGAACGGCTATCCGGAATTCATCGTAGAGGCTGTTCATAGCTTAGAACATGCTTTCGGGAATGATGATAACATCGCCCGGTTGCAGCAGGACATTGGCCTTGCTGTCACCGCGTTTCAGCAAGTCGCCAAGACGGAGCGAATATTCCTTCTGGGCGCCCGTTCCCTTGTTAGAACGGATGAGCCGCGCCTTGTTGCCAGCCGCATATTCGGACAGACCGCCTACCGCGATCATCGCGTCGAGCACCGTCATATTGGCGCGGTAGGGAATCGATGCGGGTTTCTCGGTCGCACCGACGATACGGACTTGCTGCGAAGTAGTGCCGGCAAATTCGTTGACGATGACCGAGACAATGGGGTCGTTTATGTATTGCGAGAGCTGCAACTTGATATCCTGCGCAAGCATCGTCGGCGTTTTGCCGACGGCGGGCATGTCGGTAATCAGCGGCGTGGTGATACGGCCATCGGGGCGGACCTGCACTTTCGCTCCAAGCTCGGGATTACGCCAAACAAAGATGGTGAGTTGGTCGAGAGGGCCGATCATGTAGTCTTCGCCGGGCCCCTCGCGAACTGACACGGTCGGGGCCTGCGGAAGCTCAGGGCCACCTGCGATAGATCCGCATCCAGTCAAGGCCGCTGCACTTGTACCCAGAGCCAGCATCAGCCTGATTTTCAACGCGTTCTTCATCGCCCAGTCCTCTTGACCTGCGACGAATCAGACGGCCTCGTCACCATTGGCGGACCTTCAACTGTCGCAGATTGGACTTTGCTATGGAGAAAAAGGGTGAACAGACCGTTAGGATTAACCAATATTTCGTCGCGAATTCAGCGCGGTCCTGATTTGGGACAAAATGCCAACTGTCTGTTTACATGTAAAATTAGATTATAAACCGTTTCAAACTTGATTAACGACAATGGCATCCTCCCCCGTCTTGAAACGGTGCCAGCTAGGTGAGACAAAACTGCCTTTGATGTAAGCGCGATACAGGAAGAATAGCCCAATCGAGGTGCAGATGAATATGGCTGGCAGCGATGCTTCGGCACCGAAACCTCCGCCGGTGAGCAAGTCGGCCCCTTTCATCACCGGTTTCAACAACCCCGGCGTTTCGAACCCCGAAACCGCCACGCCGAAGATGCCCCCTTGAGTGAAATTCCACGCCATATGCAAGCCGATCGCCGCCCAAAGGCGTCGCGTGAACATATAAATGGCGCCGAGCAGTACCCCAGCCTCCATTGCAATCGCAAAGGCTGCGAGCAGACTAGCGTTGGGATTAGCGAGATGTAGCGCGCCGAACAGCAAGGCGGAAATGCCCAATGCGACCCAGCTCCCCAACCATTTTTCCATCAGGCGAAAGACGATGCCGCGTAGAAGAATTTCTTCGAAGACGCCCGACTGAAATGCGATTCCTGCGATGGGAAGTAACACTGCAATGCTGTTTTGCCCGATAACTTTGTAACCACCGAACAAGGCGATGACTCCAATAGTAACCGCCATCGCGCCAGCCCCGATGGCGACCCCAAATCCCCACTCGGGGAATGCGCGCTCCAATGAAAGATCGTCAACCTTGCGGCGTTCGATCCAGCGTCCGAACGCCAAATAAGCCAGCGCGGCAAAGACCGCCGCCAATATGCCGAGGGCCAGTTCTTCGGCGCCAGATTTTCCAAGCGGCGCTAAAATGCGGTTCCCGATGAAACCCGCCGCGATTGCCGAAAGCACGATTACAGCAAAGCCGATAATGATCAAGAACAGCGGGTGCATGGCGATGCGTTTGAACACCGCCCTCAGGTTGACACCTTGCATCTAACTTGCCCCTTCGCCCCAGTAATCGGTTGCCGATTTGGCCCGATGAATTCCAAATTCAAGCGCCCCTAGTTATCCGCCGTTATCTGAAATGCCTTTTTAGCTTCCTTGCCCAACCAGTCCATCGCTGCTGCCCAAGGACCGTGCCCATGGCTGATCCGTGCGACGCCTAGCTCGGCCAATGTCTTGATATCGGGAATGCCCTGCCCAACCAATATATTGACGGGCAAAGGCGATTGTTCGCACAGTCGCCCAATCAACGCGGCATCAAAGACAAACGGCACGAAAAGGCTGCTCGCGCCGGCATCCGCAAAGGCCTTTGCACGCTCAATCACTGCATCAACCAGCGCCTCATCATGCTGCTCTTTTGGGGTTATGATAAACAAATCCGCACGCGCGTTGATCCACAGGCCAGATGCCGCAGCGGCCTTTATCCGCGCTGCGGCATCGGCTGTGTCGAACAATTTCCGTGTTACCGGATCTTTGTCCTCCAGATTGATGCCGACCGCACCCGCATCGGCGGCCCTGGCAACAGATGCTTCGACCTCCGCCGGGCCAGCACCGTATCCGGACTCGAAATCCAGAGTCACCGGCAAGTCGGTCACCTGCAAAATCTGCGTCAAATTAGCCAGTACCAACTCGACAGGGAAAGTCTCGCCGTCCTTGTAACCGTGCGCGCAGGCGACACCCCAGCTGCCGGTTGCAATCGCTTTGGCCCCCGCTTCGGCAACCGCTTTCGCGCTGCCTGCGTCCCAGATATTATAGAGGATGAGCGGATTTCCCGGGACATGGAGGTCGCCAAAAACCTTGATCTTGTCCTTCATGCGGTTTTCCTTTCAGCGGACAGCAACTTCTCTTTGCGCTCTAACCCGTAGGCATAACCGCCGAGCGCTCCATCCGTGCGAATAACACGATGGCAAGGAATAAGCACGGCGACATTGTTCGCGCCATTTGCGCTGCCGGCTGCACGCACCGCTTTGGGTTTGCCGACTGCAGCCGCGATATCGGCATAGGTCCGCGTCTCGCCTGCAGGAATCCTCCTGAGTTCATTCCAGATCGCTTGCTGGAATGCGGTGCCCGCAACATCGAGCGGCAGGTCGGGCATCTGCGCTGGATGCTCGATTGCGGCAATCGCGCCCGTGACGAGTTCCTCCAGCGCCGCGCCGCCCGCGACAATATCCGCCTTGGGAAAACGATGTGTCAGAACACTTTCGTCTTCATCGAATGACAGGCGGCAAATACCTTTATCGGTCGCAGCCAGCAGCATCTTGCCGAGCACAGTTTCCACGACCGCCCAGCGAATCGTCACCCCCGCCCCACCGTTTTTCCATGCTGATGGTGTCATGCCTAAATGCCCCTTCGTATTGGCGTAAAAACGGCTGGGCCCTGAATAGCCAGCTTCGTAAATGGCATCGGTCACATTGCCTGCGCCTTCAAGCGCCGTCGCCGCGCGCCTTGCCCGAACCGACCGCGCATAGGCCGCCGGCGTCACGCCGGTATCGCGTTTGAACAGCCGGTGAAAATGGTGTGGTGCATAGCCTACCGTATCCGCTAGCTCTTCGAGCGACAGCGCCTCTTCGGACTCGTCGATCAGTCTGAGCGCCACCGCCACTGCCTCGCGGTCACGCCCGACCTCATCTGGCTTGCAACGCATGCACGAGCGATAGCCTGCCGCGATTGCCTCGGCTGCCGTCCAGAAAAATTCCACATTTTCGCGCAAGGGCCGCCGTGCCGCACAACTCGGTTTGCAATATATGCCGGTGGTCTTGACCGCACCGACAAATTGCCCGTCAAGCGTGCGGTCGCGCCGGTCAAAGGCATCATATGCCCAGTCAGCATCGACGGCGCTGTGTCGGTCCGCTTTCATCTCCAGCATCACGCGCGCTCTACTTTGGCCAAAAAGCAGCCATGTGCAGCGTTGTGTGCATGGATATAGGCGATTTCATCGCTGGCGAACAGTTCGCGAATTTTCGCATCGGCCTGCCCCGGCAAAGCCAAAGCTGCATTTCGGAGCATGCCGTTTGCATCGAAGGCGCGAAGTGCCATCGGTCTGCCTTCGAAGACAGGCGGCGTCTCGTCGACATATTCCGCCCTTTGTCTAGCATCGCTGCGCACATAGATAGCGTATTTCGACCGATAGGGCGTAGCAACGTCGTGGCTGACATGGTTGAGCAGTATCAGATCCTCTCCCGCCTTGGCATCTTCCAGACTGATCCGGCATGGCCAACCCTTGTCGGCACCGGCAGTCACGCGCACGGCGCCCTGTTCGGCCAATGCGGCATCATCCATGTCAAAAAATCCCGCAAAAGTTTCGCGGTCCAATCCTATAATTCGATAGCTCATATTCTGGCTCCTTGTTCAACAGATACCAGAATAACCACCACACGAATCGCGCGCGTCCCGAAACTTGCTTTCAAAGCATGTCGGCAGACTTTACAAAAATCAAAAAGGTAACGACCCGTAACCCACCGCTCGCATCCGATATGAACAAAATATCCACCGCCGAAGCGGTACAAGGCAGTGGAACGAGGTCGGGTTAGGCTCGTTATTCAACTGCTATCTGATCTCGTTCCGATGTAGGAAAGTTCTTTTCGCCTCACCCGCAACACGCCCGAAACAACGTCAATGTTCGCTCCCGCGCCAGTTCGGCACTTGGTTCGTGATAGTCCTTGCGGCGGTCGGAATTGAAACCGTGGTTCGCATCATAGACAAATATCTGCGCGGTCGGATGTTCTTTGGCGATCAACGCCTCTACGCCTTCCATCGGAATACCTTGGTCATACTGGCCGAAATGGGCGACTGTGGCGCATTTGGGTGGCTTTTCGGCGTAAATCGTCGGGATGAGGCTTCCATAATAGCAGGATGCTGCCGCCAGATCATCGCTGATCCCGGCCATCGCCCAGGCCACCGAGCCGCCATAGCAATAGCCGGTAATGAATACGGGGCCTTTGTCCTTTAATGCGTCGATACAGGTTTGCGCGTCGTCGAGCGATTGGGTAAACGGGTGCAGTTCGCGGGCAAGCTGCACTGCGCGTTCGAAATCTGGCCCGGTATATTCGGCCTCAAACCCGGGATGCTCGCGGTCGAATATTGACGGCGACAACACTTCATATCCGTCCGCCGTATATTCGTCGCACATCTCGCGAATATGGTCGGTTACGCCAAAGATTTCCTGAATGAGAACGAGACCTCCCCGGCGTTCGCCTTGGGGCATCGCATGATATACAGCAATTTCCGCGCCGTCGGCCATCTCCATGCGAATCATTTCACCCATTGCTTGCTCCTTTTCTTTGCGTATTTTGCGTTCCCTAAGCGAACTTGAAAAGGCTTTGCTTCACGCAGAGGTGCACGGTACGCAGAGTTTCTGGAAATCCCCATCTTGCAACGCAGCAAAAGCCCTGCTAGGCGCGCGGCGACGGCGGACAAAGGGTAACCTTTCGGCCCAGTCAGCAAATTTTTCAGTCTCATATTCGAGGACACTCACGCGTGGATAATTCCGGCGGCACAAGCGCTAATATACAGGCCAGTCTCGCTGGCCGTTACGCGACGGCATTGTTCGAGCTGGCGCGTGATGGGAAAGCCATCGATGCGGTTGAAAAGAGCATGTCGGCTGTGGCACAGGCGATCGGCGAATCTGCTGATCTGAAGTCGCTGACTACCAATCCCGTTCTGACGCGCACCGATGCCAAGAACGCAATTGGCGCTGTTGCCAAGTCGATGAAGCTCGATGCTTTAACGGCCAAGACACTCGGCGTACTCGCGCAGAACCGCCGCCTCGGGGAAACAGCCGCCGTTGCGCGGGCTTTTTCCGCTCTCGCCGCGTCACATCGCGGCGAAGTCACAGCTGAAGTTACCTCGGCCCACGCATTGAGCGCAGCGCAAATGAAGGCGCTGTCCGCAAAATTAAAGGCACGCGTCGGTAGTGACGTTGCCATCCAGACCAAAGTCGATCCGTCGCTATTGGGCGGCCTTACCGTGAAAATCGGCAGCCAGATGATCGACAACTCCATCAAAACCCGTTTGAACACCCTCGCTAACGCGATGAAAGGCTGAGTAGCAAAAATGGATATCCGCGCCGCAGAAATCTCCAAGGTCATCAAGGACCAGATCGCCAATTTCGGCACCGAAGCGCAAGTTTCGGAAGTCGGTAGCGTGCTGTCGGTCGGTGACGGTATCGCCCGTATCCACGGCCTCGACAATGTTCAGGCCGGTGAAATGGTTGAATTCTCGAACGGCATCCAGGGCATGGCGCTCAACCTCGAAGCCGACAATGTCGGTGTGGTTATCTTCGGCACCGACAGTGAAATCCGCGAAGGCGATGTCGTCAAGCGTACCGGCACGATTGTGGACGTTCCCGTCGGCAAAGAGCTGCTTGGTCGCGTCGTTGACGGCCTCGGCAATCCCATCGATGGCAAGGGCCCGCTCAAGACCACGCAGCGCAGCCGCGTTGAAGTCAAGGCCCCCGGCATTATCCCACGCCAGTCGGTTTCGGAACCAGTACAGACCGGCCTCAAGGCACTCGATGCGCTCGTCCCCGTTGGCCGCGGCCAGCGCGAATTGATCATCGGTGACCGTCAGACCGGCAAGACCGCCGTCGCCATCGACACCTTCATCAACCAGAAGGAAGTCAACAAGGGCACCGACGAATCGAAGAAGCTCTATTGCATCTACGTCGCCGTCGGCCAGAAGCGCTCGACCGTTGCGCAGATCGTTCGCGCATTGGAAGAGCAAGGCGCGATGGAATATTCGATCGTTGTTGCCGCAACCGCTTCCGAGCCTGCGCCGCTTCAATATCTCGCGCCTTATACCGGTGTTGCGATGGGGGAGTATTTCCGCGACAATGGCATGCACGCCGTTATCGTTTATGATGACCTTTCCAAGCAGGCCGTGGCCTATCGCCAGATGTCGCTGCTTCTTCGTCGCCCTCCAGGCCGTGAAGCCTATCCCGGCGACGTTTTCTATCTCCATAGCCGCTTGCTTGAGCGCGCTGAAAAGATGTCTGACGCCAATGGCGGTGGATCTCTGACGGCATTGCCGATCATCGAAACGCAGGCGGGCGACGTGTCGGCCTATATTCCAACCAACGTGATTTCCATCACCGACGGCCAGATCTTCCTTGAAACCGACCTGTTCTTCCAGGGTATCCGCCCTGCAATTAACGTGGGTCTGTCGGTAAGCCGCGTTGGCTCGGCGGCCCAGACCAAGGCGATGAAGAAGGTGTCTGGTTCGATCAAGCTCGAACTGGCGCAATACCGGGAAATGGCGGCGTTCGCGCAGTTCGGTTCAGACCTTGATGCATCGACGCAAAAGCTGCTCAATCGTGGTGCGCGTTTGACTGAATTGCTAAAGCAAAAGCAGTTCTCGCCGCTTCCCTTTGAAGAGCAGACCGCGTCGATCTTCGCTGGCACCAATGGCTATCTCGACGGTATCGCTGTTACGGACGTCAACCGTTACGAAGACGCGATGCTCGCTGACCTGCGCGCCAATCACGCCGACATCCTGAAGACCATTCGCGACAGCCGCGATTTCAGCGACGACAGCAAGAAAGCGCTGATGGCCGCACTCGACAAGTTCACGAAAAACTTCGCGTAAACGGAAACCATAATGGCGAGCCTTAAGGCCCTCAAAATGCGGATCAACTCGGTCAAGTCGACCCAGAAGATCACCAAGGCGATGAAAATGGTCGCCGCTGCAAAACTGCGCCGGGCGACCGAAGCAGCGCAAGCGGCGCGTCCATATGCAGAACGCCTTGAAGCCGTGGTGTCGAGCATTGCGTCGAAGGTCACCGTAGGTCCGCAATCGCCGAAACTGCTCGCTGGTACCGGTAAAGACGATGTGCATCTGCTCGTGGTTGCCACTTCGGACAAAGGCTTGGCTGGCGCGTTTAACACCAACATTGTCCGTCTGGCGCGCAAGAAAGCTGAAGAGCTTCGTACCGCTGGCAAAACCGTCAAATTCTACACCATCGGCAAGAAGGGCAAGGACCAACTTGCCCGTACCTACCGTAATGACATCATCCACAGCATCGAACCCGGCGATCTGGGCAAGCTGAGCTTTGCGGATGTGCAAGGCTGGGGCGAAGACCTGACCGCGCGTTTCGAAGCTGGCGAATTTGATGTCGCGCATTTGCTGTTTTCGAAATTTGTCACCGTGCTGACGCAGGAACCGACCGCGATCCAGTTGATGCCGGTTGCGGTGTCGGGCGACGGCGCATCGGTCGCGGTTTCGGCCTCGGTCGAATATGAACCCGACGAGGAAGAAATCCTCGCCGACCTGCTGCCGCGCAACGTTTCGGTCCAGCTACTTCGCGCCAATCGCGAAAATGCGGCGTCGGAGCAGGGCTCCAAAATGACTGCTATGGACAACGCGACGCGCAACGCGGGCGACATGATCAACAAGCTGACCATCCAGTATAACCGCACCCGTCAGGCGGCGATTACGACTGAACTCATTGAAATTATTGCAGGCGCAGAAGCGCTCTAACGACATCCAAAGGCAAGGAACGAAGAAATGGCAACCGCCCCGAAGAAGACCGCCGCTCCCAAGGCCGCCGCTGCACCAAAGGCAGCCGCTGCAAAGGCGCCTGTGAAGAAAGCCGCTGCTCCCAAGGCTGCAAGCAAGGCCCCCGCCCCTAAGGCTGGCTCAGGCCAGACCGCCGTCAATGTTGCTGGCGCAACCGGCCGCATTTCGCAGGTCATTGGCGCTGTTGTCGACGTCAGCTTCACCGGCACCCTGCCCGCCATTCTCTCGGCGCTTGAAACCGACAATAACGGCAACCGCCTCGTCCTTGAAGTTGCACAGCATCTCGGTGAAAACACCGTGCGCACCATCGCGATGGACGCGACCGAGGGCCTGACCCGCGGTCAGCCCGTCCGCGACACCGGCGCTCAGATTTCGGTGCCCGTCGGCCCGATGACCTTGGGCCGCATCATGAACGTTATCGGCGAGCCGATCGACGAACGCGGTCCGGTAGGTGCGGCAAAGTCAAACCCAATCCACGCCGAAGCACCTCTGTTCACTGACCAGTCGACCGAGGCCGAAATCCTCGTCACCGGCATCAAGGTTATTGACCTGCTCGCGCCTTACGCAAAGGGCGGCAAGATCGGTCTGTTCGGCGGCGCAGGCGTCGGCAAGACCGTTCTTATTCAGGAACTGATCAACAACATCGCGAAGGGCCATGGCGGCGTTTCGGTGTTTGCGGGCGTCGGCGAACGCACACGCGAAGGTAACGACCTTTATCACGAATTCCTCGACGCCGGCGTTATTGCCAAGGATGCCGACGGCAACCCTACCCCTGAAGGATCGAAGGTTGCTTTGGTGTTCGGCCAGATGAACGAACCTCCCGGTGCGCGTGCCCGCGTTGCATTGTCGGGCTTGACCATGGCGGAATATTTCCGGGATGAAGAAGGCCAGGACGTTCTGTTCTTCGTCGACAACATCTTCCGCTTCACACAAGCAGGTTCCGAAGTGTCCGCGCTTTTGGGCCGTATTCCTTCGGCCGTGGGTTATCAGCCGACACTGGCGACCGACATGGGCCAGTTACAGGAACGGATCACTTCGACCAACAAGGGTTCGATTACCTCGGTTCAGGCCATTTACGTTCCCGCAGATGACTTGACCGACCCTGCCCCAGCCACGTCGTTCGCTCACTTGGACGCAACGACCACGCTGAACCGTGCCATTTCCGAACTCGGCATCTACCCCGCCGTTGACCCGCTCGACTCGGTCAGCCGCGTGTTGACACCAGCAGTCGTTGGTCAGGAGCATTATGACACCGCCCGCCGCGTTCAGGAAACGCTGCAGAAGTACAAGTCGTTGCAGGACATCATCGCCATTCTGGGCATGGACGAGCTGTCGGTAGACGACAAGCTGACCGTCACCCGCGCGCGCAAGATCCAGCGCTTCCTGTCACAGCCATTCCACGTCGCCGTGGTCTTCACCGGCATTTCGGGCAAGTTCGTTCAGGTCGAAG
>JANMQN010000149.1:0-15623 GCA_031370535.1 Sphingomonadales bacterium
GCCGGTGCGGCCGCGAAGGTAGTACAGCTTCGCGCGACGCACGACACCGCGGCGGACCACGGTAATGCTTTCAATATTGGGTGAATAAAGCGGAAACACACGCTCGACGCCTTCGCCGAACGACATTTTGCGTACGGTAAAGTTGGAGCCCATGCCCTTGTTCGAACGCGCGATGCACACGCCTTCGTAATTCTGGATACGCGTGCGTTCACCTTCGATGACCTTCACGCCCACCTTGACGGTGTCACCTGCACGAAATGCAGGGATTTTCTTGTTTTCTGACAAAGCTGCAATAGCTTCGGCTTCGAGTGTCTGGATGAGGTTCATGCCCCATTTAATCCTTATTCTTTTGTCGCACGTCAGAGGCAGACTGAACCCGGGCGTCTTTGTAACGCCCCCAAAGGTCCGGTCTGCGTAACCGAGTATCTTCCTCTGCCCGTTGTTTCCGCCAGGCAGCTATTTTCGCATGATCCCCCGATCGCAACACTTCAGGGATCATCCGCCCTTCCCAATCATTGGGCCGGGTATAGTGCGGATATTCAAGCAATCCCTCTTCAAACGACTCTTCGTCACCGCTGGAAGTCGCGCCCATTACGCCGGGAAGCAGCCGAATGCAAGCGTCTAACAGCATCAAAGCCCCAATTTCTCCGCCTGACAGGACGATGTCGCCCATAGAGACTTGCTCGATCTCGGGATGGGCATCGAACAGGCGTTCGTCGAAGCCCTCAAAGCGGCCACAGATGATGGTTACGCCGGCGCCTGAGGCGAGTTCGCGGATACGGCTTTGGGTGATCGGAGTACCACGCGGGGTCATCGCGAGGATGGGTACGGCGGGCTCCGCCGCAACAGCATGGCCAACCGCCGCCGAGAGTATATCCGCCCGCAACACCATCCCTGCGCCACCGCCTGCTGGTGTGTCGTCAACGGTGCGATGCTTGTCGGTCGTAAAGTCGCGCATGTGGACGGGAGAGCAAGCCCACTTCCCCTCCTTCAAGGCACGGCCCGCCAGCGAAATACTCAGCGGGCCGGGAAACATTTCGGGGTAGAGCGTCAGAATTTGCGCTTGGAAGGTCATATAACGAAAGCGGCTTCGACGACAATTTTTTCGCCCCATTCGGGAACGGCGTCAGGTGTCATAGGGACCATGAATTTCTTGCCCGACTTTCCATCCTGCGAGGGCATTTCGATTTCGAGTACATCGCTCGCGCCGAAATTTTCGACTGCAACACATTTGCCGAGATCCGTGCCGTCGGTGGACACGCACGGCAGGCCAAGGAGGTCGCTGTAATAATATTCGCCTTCGCCGAGTTTCGGCAAAGCTTCACGCGAGACGGTCAGGACAGTGCTCCGCAGCTTTTCCGCCGCGTCGCGATCATTGATTTCGGCAAAACGCGCGATCGCGCCGTCTTTGGTGGGGCGAAGCGACTTGACCGTCAGCGCGCCGTCATTGAAACTTTTGTACCGCTTCAAGTTGTCCAGATTTTCTGCAAACAGCTTAAGACGGACTTCACCCGTCATGCCGTGCGCACCTGAGACGGCGGCAAGCGTGACGGTGTTGTCGGCCAAGGCTTAGCCCTCAGCCTTTTCTTCGGTTGCAGGTGCAGCTTCCTCGGCAGCAGGCGCTTCTTCTGCGGCCGCTTCAACCGCGGCAGCTTCTTCAGCTACTGCTTCAGGCGCTTCTTCAGCAGCTGCTTCAGGCGCAGCTTCTTCGGCAGCAGGCGCTTCTTCCGCGGCCGCTTCAACCGGAGCAACTTCTGCAGCTACTGCTTCGGGCGCTGCTTCTTCTGCAGCAGGCGCTTCTTCAGCGGTTGCTTCAGGCGCAGCTTCTTCGGCGACTACTTGTTCAACAACTTCAGGCTCTGGCTCAGGTGCCGGAGCGGCGGCCGCTGCTGCCGCTGCTTCTTCGGCCTCGGCCAGTTTGGTAGCCTTGTCTTCAGCGCGATCCTTGGCCTTCTGGCCGGGCTCACCCTTGTTAGGGTTGCTCTTTACCTTGCGCTCTTTGACGCCAGCGACGTCAAGGAAGCGGGCAACGCGATCCGAAGGCTGAGCGCCAGCGGCCAACCAATGCTTCGCACGTTCTGCGTCGAGGATCATGCGCTCTGCGCTGTCCTTGGGAAGCTGCGGGTTGTAGCTGCCGATACGCTCGATGAACTTGCCATCGCGCGGTGCGCGGGCATCGGCTACGACAATTTTATAATAAGGGCGCTTTTTCGAACCGCCCCGCGACAAACGCATTGATAATGCCATAAAACTAACTCACCTTTCTGAAATATTTTGAACTTAATGTGATACTTATTTCTTTTTACTAAGAAGTCTTGCTAGGTCTGGCGGCATTCCGCCAGCGCCGCCCATTCCTGATAGGCCGCCCATGCCCGGCGGCATCGCACCGGGGGGCAGACCATGCATGCCCTCCATCGCGCCGCCCAAATCTGCTCCGCCCTTTCCGCCGAACATGGCAGCAAGGCCCTTAAGGCCACCCATTTTGCGGATGCGTTTCATGGCTGTCGCCATTTCCTGATGCATTTTGATCAATTTATTGACGTCCTGAACCGTCATCCCCGAACCCTTGGCGATGCGGATTTTGCGCTTCGCGTTCAACAATTCAGGCTTGGCGCGTTCTTTTGGCGTCATCGAGCCAATGATTGCATCCATGTGGATCAGCAATTTGTCATTCATGCCGCTGGCGTCCATGGCCGCCTTAGCCTTTTTCATGCCGGGCATCATTCCGGCCAGCGCGCCAAGGCCGCCCATCTTGTTCATTTGGCGGAATTGAGTGCGCAGGTCGTCAATGTCGAACTGCCCCTTGGCCATCTTGGCCGCAAGCTTGTCCGCATCTTCCTTTTCGACCATTTCGGAAGCACGTTCGACGAGACCGACGACGTCGCCCATGCCAAGAATGCGGCCTGCTACCCGGCTTGGGTTGAAGGCCTCAATCGCATCCAGCTTTTCACCGACGCCCGCGAATTTGATAGGCTTACCGGTTATGGCACGCATCGACAAAGCAGCACCGCCGCGTGCATCGCCATCCATACGGGTCAGCACGATACCCGTTAGATCGACGCGTTCACCGAAGCTCTTGGCGACATTTACCGCGTCCTGACCGGTCAGCGAATCCACGACTAATAGAATTTCCTGAGGCATCGCAACTTTTGCGACGGCGCTCATCTCGTCCATCAATTGCTGGTCGACGTTCAATCGGCCTGCTGTATCGAGGATCAGAACATCAAAACCTTGCAATTTCGCCGCCTGCAACGCGCGTTTCGCGATATCGACCGGCTGTTGCCCCTGCATGATGGGCAGGGTCGCAACTTCGGTTTGCGCGCCCAACGTTGCCAACTGTTCCTGCGCCGCTGGACGGTTGACGTCGAGCGAGGCCATAAGGACTTTCTTGCCCTGCTTGGCCTTCAACATCTTGGCGATTTTCGCTGTCGTTGTGGTTTTACCAGAACCTTGCAGGCCGACCATCATGATAATCGCTGGCGGCGCAACGGCTAAATCGAGGTCGCTCTGTTCCGCGCCAAGCATTTCGACGAGCGCGTCGTTAACGATCTTGACGACCTGTTGCCCCGGGGTGACCGACTTCAAAACCTGAGCGCCAACGGCTGTCTCAGTAACCTTATCGACAAATTCCCGGACGACGGGAAGCGCGACATCCGCTTCAAGCAAGGCAACGCGCACTTCACGCATCGCTTCGCGGACATCAGCCTCGTTCAACGCACCGCGACCGCGCAGGCGATCAAACACCCCTCCTAACCGGTCGCTCAGCTTGTCAAACATGCATATCCCTTACCAAAACGCCCCTTGCGAGGCATAAACGAACAAAAAGCCGGTGAGCGAAACTTCGCCGACCAGCTTGGAAATAGTGGATTTCCAATAAATTTAGAGCGGAATTTGCACCGCAGAGGGAGCCAATATCATCACGGTACCCGAAATGCAACCGTCTTGCTTACATCATCGACTACAGCATGCACCTTTTCAGCCTTAATGAAATTTTGACCTTTTTCAGTGCATTGGAACTCGAACCGGGATGACATTGAATCTAATGGAACAAACTATATCAGAAGCCGTAGACAGTAATTCGGCCGCGCGGGCACAAAGCCAGCGCGGAAAGAACCTGATTTACAGCATCGTCATGTTTGCTGCCATTTTGATGTTTGTGGTTATTGGCGGTCAGGTTGGCGCGCAAACTGTTCGAACGTTGGTTGGGAATAGCAGTGGTGCCGATCAGGTCATGGTCACTGCATTGTTGCTTAACATCGCGCTGATACTCCTCATATGGCGCAGAACGAGCGCTTTAAGTGACGAAATCGATGTTTATCGTCAGGCTGAGGTCAGGGCGCAGCATCTGGCGATGACGGACCCACTCACAAATCTGTTCAACCGTCGGGCGATTAAAGAAAAAACCCTCGAATTGAGCGCGCGGGCATCGCGCCGGGGTAAGTCTATTGCATTCCTGATGATAGATTTAGACGGCTTTAAAAAGATCAACGACCTTTATGGCCACGACTGCGGCGACCTTCTGCTTCGTGAAGTTGCGGACCGCATGCGTGATGTGGTTCCCCCCAGCAGCGTGATCGCGCGACTGGGCGGAGATGAGTTTGGGATTTGCGTTGTCTTCGAACCGGAATATCCTGAAGCAGTTGACCGGATAGCGGAAGACATGGTCGACGCTTTAGCCCGGCCAATATCGATAGCAGACAGCCAGCAGACGGTAACCGCGTCGATCGGAATCAGCCGTCCGGAAATAGATTGCGATTCCATCGACATGCTTATCCGCCGCGCGGACATCGCGCTTTATGCGGCCAAGAAAAACGGACGGAATGGATATAGCTGGTTTGAAAACGGCATGGAGGTCGAGCTACGTTCGCGTAATTCGCTTGAAGGCGACATTCGCGTCGCCATTCCCAATGACGAATTCGTACCATATTTCGAACAGCAGATCGATCTTGTTACCGGCGAATTGGTCGGCTTTGAAATGCTCGCGCGGTGGGTATCACCGGTTCGCGGTTTGATATCGCCCGACGATTTCATTCCTGTTGCCGAAGAAACCGGCATGATCGGTGACTTGTCGATGAGTATCATCCGCAAAGCGATGCTGGAAGCAAAAAACTGGGATCCCAAGCTGACGATTTCGGTCAATATTTCACCGGTGCAACTCAAGGATCCATGGCTGGCGCAAAAAATCGTGAAGTTGCTGGTCGAAACCGGATTTCCGGCCAGCCGCCTAGAAGTAGAAATCACCGAAAGTTCGTTGTTCAAAAACCTCAGTCTTGCACAGTCGATTGTGGGTAGCTTAAAAAACCAGGGCATTCGCATTGCCCTCGACGACTTTGGTACTGGTTACAGCTCGCTGGCTCATTTGCGCGCCTTGCCATTTGATCGCATCAAAATCGATCGCAGTTTCGTATCATCCATGCTCGAAAATGCAGAAAGCGCGGCCATTGTCAGCGCCATCGCCGGACTTGGCGCTAGCCTGGATGTGCCAATTACGGCAGAAGGTATCGAAGATGAGCAGATCATCGGTAAACTGCGAGCACTTGGCTGCACAAAGGGTCAAGGGTGGTATTTCGGTCAACCGATGAACATCGATCAGGCCAGGACATTGCTTGCGAAGAAAAAGCTCCTTCCCACCCGTCAAAGACACATCGAAGCCTCGGGTGAAAGAATATCGGCGGTGGAAATACGAAAAGCGTCTTGATGGTTTGACTAAGCGCTGGCCGCGCTATGACTTGTAGACTTGTCCGCCGAGTATCCTTAAATCGCGCCGGATGGCGATAAACGAATTTCACAAAATGCACGGGTTGGGAAATGATTTCGTAGTCATTGACGCCCGGACCTCTGCAGTATCAATTACGCCACCTCGCGCGCGCGCTATAGCCGACCGCACGCACGGCATTGGTTGCGACCAGTTAATTGTACTTGAACCTTCAGACAGCGCCGACGTTAGCATGCGGATATATAACGCCGACGGCGGTGAGGTCGAATCTTGCGGCAACGCGTCACGGTGTGTGGTGGCGCTGCTCGGAAAAGACGTCAGCATCCAAACAAAAGGCGGCATGATCTCCGGCCGGTTAGCTGGAACCGAAGTGACCATTGATATGGGTATGGCAAAATTTGAATGGCAGGATATCCCGCTGGCTTTTGCAATGGACAGCGCGGCGATGCCCTTAGCTTGGGAAGAATTGGCAGCGCCAATGGCCGTCAACGTCGGCAATCCCCATGTCGTCTTCTTTGTGCCGGATTGCGACAAGGTTGACCTTGATCGTCTCGGTCCAATCATCGAACATGATGCAGCATTTCCCGAGCGGGTAAATGTCAATGTTGCTTCCATAAACGATGGGAAAATCAAACTGCGCGTGTGGGAGCGTGGCGTCGGGATAACGCAGGCTTGTGGAACAGGGGCGTGCGCGACTGGGGTTGCAGCCATTCGACAAGGCAAGGTCCCTTCGCCAGTTACGGTAAATCTGCCGGGAGGTGCGCTCATTATAGCCTGGGCACCGGATGAGCCGATCATCATGACAGGCGGAACCACCTATGTGTTCAAGGGGCAAGCTGACTGGAACAACTTCGGATGAATGCGCCCCAGCGGAACCCCGAGGTTATCAGCATGGGCTGTCGCCTCAATCTGGCAGAAAGCAATGCGCTGGCCGAGCAATTGGCAGAGCATGATGATATCGTCATCATCAACAGTTGCGCTGTCACCAATGAAGCCGTCCGGCAAACCCGGCAAGCTATTAGACAGGCGCACAAACGCCGTCCCGATGCGCGTATCTGGGTTACTGGTTGTGCAGCCCAGGTCGAGCCGGAAACGTTTGAGCTGATGCCAGAGGTCGCTGGCGTGTTTGGCAATGCCGAAAAGCAAGACTCCTCGTTACTGCGTCGGCTGATCGAGTCATCCGAACGCGCCGTTGTCGTGTCCGACATAATGAGCCTGCAGCAGACCGCGCCCCATTTGGTCACCGCTTATGCTGGCAAAACCCGCGCTTTTGTCGAAGTACAGAATGGCTGCGACCATCGCTGCACATTCTGCATAATTCCCTATGGTCGCGGCAATAGCCGATCAGTTCCGGCAGGTAGCGTCATCGAGCACATTCGCCAGCTGGTGGACAAGGGTTTCAAGGAAGTGGTGCTGACCGGTGTCGATGTGACCAGCTATGGTCATGACCTTCCGGGTGCGCCCAATCTTGGCCATCTGGTCGAGCGTATATTGAAATTCGTACCTGACTTGCCCCGCCTTCGCCTCTCATCGATTGACGGCGTGGAGATTGATGACCGGCTGTTCGATCTTATTACCGGCGAACTCCGCTTGATGCCGCATGTACATCTGTCGATGCAGGCGGGGGATAACATGATCCTCAAGCGTATGAAGCGGCGGCACAGTCGGGAGCTCGCGATTGACCTAGTCGAACGAATGCACGCGAAACGACCGGAAATTGCAATCGGCGCGGACATAATTGCTGGTTTCCCTACTGAGGATGAGGCGATGTTCGGCAACAGCCTCGATCTGGTTCGCCAATGCAAAATCGTCCACGGGCATGTTTTTCCTTATTCGCCCAAGCAAGGCACGCCCGCTGCACTGATGCCTCAAGTGGCATCATCGGCAATCAAAGCTCGCGCGAAGGCTTTGCGCGATGCCGTAGCGGTTGAACGCCAAGCATGGTTAGAGGTGCAGGTCGGTACAATGCAACAAATCGCGATCGAAAATGGAGGCCTATCTGGTCATGCAGGAAATTTCGCTTATGTGAAGCTTAACAAGCAAATGACCGAGGGCAGTATTGTCGCCGCAGTCGTGCACGAAATAAAGGACGGGGTATTGTTGGCAAAGGTTATCGAATGACCGAAAAGGAAGGCTGGAAAGACCGGCTGTTCGGCGGTTTTAAGAAAACCTCGACAAAGCTCACAGCAAATATAACCGGCATTGTCACCAAGGCAAAGCTTGAACCGCAGGATTTGGACGAGATCGAGGATGCCCTGATTGCGTCTGACCTCGGTCCAGCAATGGCAGCACAAATCCGCGAAAAAATTGCCGCTGGACGTTTCGACAAAGGCATCGATACCGAAGGCATTCGCCAAATCGTCGAAGATGAAATTGCCGCTGTTCTGGCCCCAGTGGCTGCGCCGTTGGAAATTGACGCCTTCCCTCGCCCGCAAGTGATATTGGTTATTGGCGTGAACGGATCAGGCAAAACCACAACTATTGCCAAGCTGGCGCATTTATTCCTTGAACAGGATTATGGCGTCATGCTGGCAGCTGGCGACACATTCCGGGCGGCTGCTATCGGGCAGTTGAAAGTGTGGGCCGATAGAATTGGCGTTCCCATAGTTACTGGACCCGAAGGCGGCGATGCAGCGGGAGTTGTCTTTGACGCGGTCAAGAAAGCGACCGCCGAGGGCATCGATGTACTGATCGTAGACACCGCAGGCCGCTTGCAAAACAAGCGAGAATTGATGGATGAGCTCGCCAAAATTCGCCGCGTCCTTGGTCGATTGAACCCTGCTGCACCTCATGATGTCGTTCTGGTGCTCGACGCGACCACGGGACAGAATGCATTGTCGCAAATCGAAATATTCAAGGAAGTCGCCGACGTGACGGGATTGGTAATGACAAAGTTAGACGGTAGCGCGCGAGGCGGGATTTTAGTCGCGGCGGCCAAGCAATTCGGCCTGCCCATCCACGCAATAGGGGTTGGCGAGACCATCGATGACCTTCGGCCGTTCAATGCGCAGGACCTTGCGCGCGCGATCAGTGGTGGCTCGCAATGAACGCGACCTCGCCCGCCAAGAAGCCGTCTGGCACTTTAAGCTTTATTCTGGACTTTGGTCCCTTGCTGTTGTTTTTCGTCGCATCAAAATTGGGAAGCTCGAAAACCGACCTTACTCAGGGAGCCATCGTCGGCACAGCAACGTTCATGATCGCGATTATCGTTGCTGTTATTGTATCGAAGGTAAAAATCGGCAAAATTTCGCCGATGTTGAAACTGACTGCTGCGCTGGGCGTTTTTTTTGGCGCACTCACCATTTGGTTTCACGACGAACGGTTCATTCAGATCAAACCAACAATAATTTATGCATTTTTCGCCTTACTTCTGCTTGCTGGTTGGGTCCGCGGCAAGGCGATGCTGAAATATGTTCTCGAACATGCCTATGACGGTTTGAACGAAGCAGGCTGGCTAAAATTGTCGTTGAGCTGGGGTCTGTTCTTCACAGCTTTGGCAGTCGCAAATGAGGCGATGCGGGCTTTCGTGTCGTTCGATACTTGGCTGAGTCTTAAGGTATGGGGCGTAACCGCCCTCACCTTCCTTTTTGCGATGGCCAACATTCCGATGCTCATGCGACATGGTCTAAAACTGGGCGACGACACCGAAGTGCCGCCGCAAGGTTGATCCTGTCTATTGGTCTGCTCGGCTGACACCTTTGCCGTCAAGATTCTGCGCAACGAACTCCCAGTTAATGGCTTTTTCCAGCAAGGCACCGACATAATCGGGCCGTGCATTGCGATAATCGATGTAATAGGCATGTTCCCATACGTCGATCGTCAGCAACGGTGTCATATCATGCACAATCGGCGTGTCGGCATCATGCAGAGACGTGACTTTGAGCTTGTCTTTCTCGAGTACCAGCCACGCCCAGCCACTTGCAAAATGGCCGACTGCTTCGGTCTTGAGCTGTTTCAGCAATTCATCAGTCGACCCGAAGTTTTCGTCGATCATCGTCTTCAATTTGCCGGTAGGCGACTGCTTATCGGGCGACAGCCCTAGCCAATAGAAGCTATGGTTCCAAATTTGTGCCGCGTTGTTGAACAATGGCTTGCTGCCACTTTCCTTCGCCGCCAAGATCACTTCGGTCAATTTTGCGCCGCTTAGCTTCTTGTCATCTGCAATCAGCTCGTTTGTTTTCGTTACATACGCATTATGATGCTTGCCGTGATGATACTCGAAGGTTTCTGCCGAGATAAGCTTGCCAAAGGCTTCTTTCGCGTATGGCAATTCTGGGAGAGTGAATGGCATGGTGTATCCTCAATTTTTACCTCCGGAAAATACCGGATATGCGTAGTCATTTAACGTCCCCACCCGCTGCTATGTTCCAGAAAATATGTGACAAGCACGTTACGTGCGGTTAGGCTCACCGGCATATGGGGACAAAGGTCTCTTGAACAACAGCCGGGGGTGAAAATGGCAAAATTTTTTGGAAATCTACATTATGTGCTAGTCGCAGGACTGTTACTGGCAATTGCGGTGATTGCATTGCACGGTGGGGATGGCGGGTTTTCGCTTCCCGCGATCTTTCGCTGGGTCCATACTTTTGTCGGTATCGTATGGATCGGCCTGCTTTATTATTTCAACTTCGTGCAAATTCCGACAATGCCCAAGGTTCCGGCTGAACTGAAACCAGGGATTTCCAAGTATATTGCGCCAGCCGCATTGTTTTTCTTCCGCTGGGCTGCAGCATTGACCGTTTTGTTCGGCCTTGCGATAGCTGGCCAGCCTGGTCCCGGTGCGCCGCCATATCTGGTCGAGGCGCTGACTTTCCAGCCGGGTTATGACCTCATCGGCATCGGCATGTGGCTCGCGCTGATTATGGCATTCAACGTGTGGTTCATCATTTGGCCAAACCAGAAAAAGGCACTTGGCATTGTCGAAGCAGACGACGCAACGAAGGCTAAAGCTGCAACCACAGCGATGATTACTTCGCGGATTAACACCATGCTTTCGATCCCGATGCTCTACACAATGGTCAGCTTCAACGGCGGTTGATTACAAATCGTAATTACAAGAAAAGGGCGGCTTCGGTCGCCCTTTTTCTTACCCTAAAAGGTCATGTTTTTTCAGCGTATGGCGTAACTGGTCGTAACTAAGATTAAGCGACTTCGCTGTCTGCCGCTGATTATACCGGCACTTCGCTAGAGCCTGTTCTAGAACGGCTTTTTCATATTTTTCCGTAGCCTCACGAAAATCGGTGACGTCAACTGCTTGGCTTAAATCAGTCGAAAAGCGCACTTCTTGTCCGCTATCGCGATCCACAGTTGCATGCATTGAAGCAGAAGTGGTGTTGCCGCTCCTCCAAGGACTTTCGAATGGGTCAAACTGGATATAGTCTATGGGTTGGCCGGGATCAGCCCACCGGTAGACGGCGCGCTCTACCACATTGCGAAGTTCGCGGACATTGCCCGGCCATAAATGATTTTCAAGCGCTCGGGTGGCGACTTCGCCAAAACCCGGCCACCCGTCCCAACCAAGCTCCGCCGCCATTTTGCGGCCGAAATATTCCGATAGGACTTCAACATCGCCCTCACGCACGCGCAACGGCGGCAGGGTTACAACTTCGAAAGAAAGCCGATCTAACAAATCGGCGCGAAATTTTCCGGCATCAACCATATTGGGCAAATGTTCGTTCGTTGCAGCTACAATCCGCACATCGACACGCACGGGTCTTGAAGAACCAATTCGCGTGACCTCGCCATATTCCACCGCCCGCAAGAGCCGCTCCTGCGCGCCCATGCTGAGTGTGCCCAATTCGTCCAGAAACAGCGTGCCGCCATCGGCTTCCTCGAAACGGCCTTCGCGCGCACGGGTGGCACCAGTGAATGCGCCGGCTTCATGTCCGAACAACTCAGCTTCGATCAAAGTCTCGGGCAAGGCCGCGCAGTTCATCGTAACCAACGGCCCGTCCCAGCGTGAACTGAGGCGATGCAAACGCTCGGCAATCAGTTCTTTACCGGTGCCCCGCTCGCCCACAACCAATACAGTGCGATTGAGTGGCGCAGCCCGGCTGGCACGCTCAACGGCATCGAGAAATGCCGATGACTGTCCGATAAATTGATGGCTCTCGCGATCCATTTTCAAACATTGGCATATTTCACCATAGTATGGCAATAATTACTATCGCAAATAGCGCTTTCCTCTTCAAATCTGGCTGAAAACCGAGAAAAATCTAAATTGGCACGGTCCCTGCTATAATGAATTCAAACCGGCAGACACCGGTAATCAACCAAAGGGAAGACCAAATGATCACCGATACCAACGCTAAAGAAAACGAGAGCCGCCTCTGGGTTGCCGTCGCATTGTCGATCTCCATGATCTTCACGAGCTATGCCGTTTCGGTGTTCAACCATAAGGAAGAATATCAGGTCAATGCAAACACCAACTCCCAACGGCCAATCGTTGTCAGCTACCTTGCCTGACTTCGTAAGCCCGCGACCGGGGCGCCCCAGCTCCCCCCAACCCGCCCCGGTCGCCCCCATTTCTGATACCGCGCGTACAACAAATTCTAACTGGAGTTACCCGATGGGCATTTTTTCACGGACCCGCGACATCATCGCCGCCAACGTCACCGACTTGCTCGACAAGTCGCAAGACCCGGCCAAGATGATCCGTATGATCATCCTCGAAATGGAGGAGACACTTGTCGAGGTTCGTGCATCTGCCGCACGCACCATCGCCGACCAGAAGGAACTGCGTCGCCATATCGACAAGCTGAATACACTTGAGGCCGACTGGACCGACAAGGCACATCTCGCTCTGTCGAAGGACCGGGAAGATCTGGCCAAGGCAGCCCTGCTCGAAAAACGCAAAGCCACCGACATGAAGGATCAGCTGACAGCCGAAGTCGCTGTATTGAACGATGCCTTGAAAGCATCGGAGCAAGATATTCACAAGCTGCAGAAAAAGTTGGCTGACGCGCGTAGCCGCCAGAACGCGCTGATGACCCGCCTCGAAAGTGCCGAAAATCAGGTCAAGCTTCGTACGATGTACAATGGCGACAAAGTTCGCGAAGCATTTTCACGCTTCGATGTCCTGGAACGCCGCGTCGATGAAGCCCAAGGATATGCTGACTCGCTCGCTATAGGCAGTGACGCGCCGCGCACTCTGGGTGATGAAATCGCCGCACTCGAGTCGTTCGATGTCGTCGACGCGGAGCTGGAGGCGATGAAAAAAGCCATGAAACAAGAAACCAGGAAGGAAAGCTGAAATTATGGACGGTGAAATCATCATGGTGCCGATTGTCGTTGGTATCCTCTTCCTCGGCCTGCCCTGGCTTATCCTCAACCACATCACCAAATGGAAGACTGCGGCAACGCTGACCAATGATGACGAGCGGATGCTTGGCGAAATGTACGACCTTGCCCGTCGGTTGGAAGACCGCATGGATACCGTGGAACGGCTTGTTGCCCAGGATAATCCTGAGTTCGCACCGCGCCGCATCGACCATGAGGCAGAAGATTATGTATCCGAAAACATCCGCCGGCTGGAAAGGAACCGTTGAGATGAGCAGCAAACATACGCAATTTTATCTCGATAAGCAGAACGCCAAATGGAAAGGTGTTTGCGCAGGCATAGCCGACTACACCGGTGTCGATGTTTTATGGGTTCGCCTCGGGGCTGTTATCCTGACACTGGCAGGTGGTTTCCCTTGGACTTTGGTCGCTTACTGGGGCGCAGCATGGTTCGCGAATAAGAAGCCGATCCATCTGTATGTCGATAATGAAGACCAGAAATTCTGGCAGGGTGTCCGTCAGTCCCCTGCCCGGACCACCCGCGATATACGCTCGCGCTTTCGCGAGATCGACAATCGGCTGGCTGATGTCGAACTCTATTATGTCAGCAATAACAAGCAGCTGGCAGACGAAATCGAAAGCCTGCGCTGAGCGTACTACGGGGAGGAACTGAATTATGGAAGCTGAAGCATTTTTCCTGACAACCTTTTTGGGCATGGCGATCGGTGGGGTCTGCACGCTGACAATCCAATGGTACGGGCGACGTAAGGTCAAGGCAGCACTGAAAAGCGAAGGCATCGCGCCAAGCCGTCAGACTGAATTGTTGAGCAACGAAAACGAAGCCATGCGCGGCCAGATGTTGCGGTTGGAAGAGCGCCTGTCGGTGATGGAACGTATCACAACCGACAACCATATGTGCCTGAACCATGAACTGGAGCGCTTGCGCTAGCATCGCCCAACGGAGGAAGTGACAATGTTTACTCTCATCATTCTCGGCCTGGTGGCATGGTTTGCATACCGTCACTTTGCCAACAAGAAACGCGAAGCCGACCGTCGCAACTGGAGCGTGGATTTCCGTAACGCGGACATCCGTCCGGTCACCCGCAGGCTGCCTTGGAAGGACCTGTAATGAATTTTGCTGGACCGTCATTCATCGTTGCAATCGTCATGATCTGCACGGCTGGATGGATATTCAATAACTGGATCCGCGCCAAACATGGCTACCCATTGGAAGACGAGTGGGGTGGAAAGACTCCAAAAGTCGATGCCGACGCCGACCGGAAGATCATGTTGCTGAGTAACGAAAATGAGACACTCAACGGCAAGATTGGTCATCTGGAAGAGCGTATCGCAGTTCTGGAGCGCATTGTTACCGACAAGGCAGGACGTCTTTCGGAAGAAATTGAAAATTTGCGCTAAAATGTTTTGGAGGAATGAAATATGGACCCGGTAGTCGTTGATGGCCTCATGCGCCTCGCTATGCCAATTACACTGATAGTAGGAACTGGTGTAACCGGCTGGGTGATCACGACTTGGCTGCGGATTAAAAACGGATATCCGCTTGACGGCGCATGGGGCCAGGCGGTGTATCCAAAAACCGATCAGGAAGCGATCGAGCGGGTAAAACTTCTCTCTCAGGAAAATGCCCAGCTGCGGGCCGAACTCGGATCAATCAAAGACCGTTTGGCCAATGTCGAAAAAATCGTCGTCGATGGCAGCCATCGCCTTACATCCGAAATCGAAGCTCTTCGCGGCCCAAGCAACTAAGGAACAAGCAAATGTTTCAAGAAATCTGGATTCTCATTCCGCTAGCACCATTTCTTCTCGGCGGCTTTGCTTTATGGTCGCGACACAAGCAGAAAGAGCTTGAAATCATGTCGCGCACCAACAGCGAAAATGCAGCGCAATATGCGGCCCGCAACGAGCGGTTGGAACAGCGGGTGCAGGTGCTCGAGCGCATCATAACCGATAAAAGCAACAACCTCGCCGATGCAATCGAGGACCTGCGCGACAAGCCGCTGAACTAACCGACAACAGATAGATTGCAGGAGGAAATATATGGGCCCGTTTGAAATGGTTGTGGCGATTATAGCGATTGTCACCATCGGTAAGATTATCCAGAGCAAGCAAAAGGCGAAGCATGGCATTATCGAAGATGAGGATATGCTCGGCAACAAGACGCAACGGCTAATCAGCGATAGCGACAGCAAGGCGATGCATAATGAGATCAAAGCGCTAAAAGACCGTATTCAGGTTCTTGAGCGCATCGCGACTGAAAATAACAGCGCCACTGACCTTAACCGCCAGATAGAGGAATTGCGTAACCGCTAAGGGCGGAACGCATATGAACGAAAGGACGGAACCAATGTCACAGGATCCCAATTTCTATATTATCGTCAGTGCCTTCGCAGTGCTGTGTGTGGGGATTGTCTCCACGCTCTCACTTAGGGGTTGGCGCGACTGGATTGCGTTGAAGCATGCCGAGCTAGAATTGGCACGCCAAGGCAGCGATGCACCCGTGCCGTCGGCAACCTCGCGGATCGAAGTCGCTGACCTTAAGGAACGCGTTAAAAAGCTTGAGGCGATCGCGGCAGGGATTGATATCTGAACCCTGCCGCCATAAGCGCAG
>JANMQN010000175.1:0-15221 GCA_031370535.1 Sphingomonadales bacterium
CCAATGCATGATGCGCCGCGTTGGGCTCTTTGGTCTGAATCGCCTCGCGGCGCATGTCGTAGAAGCGCAAAACCAGATCTGGATCGCGGGCAAAGGCCTCGGGCGTGGCAACATCTTCGACGCGGTGCTGCTCCCAAAGGCCGCCTTCGCTGCGAAATGTATCAATTCCGCTCTCCGCGCTTACGCCCGCGCCGGTCAGGATTACGATATTGCGAATGTCCTTCATCTCGCCCATGAAGCAGCAAAATCAGGGTAGGACAAGCGAATGACGGCAATCGGTATCATCGGCAGCGCTGGACGCATGGGAGCGGCTTTGGTCGAGGCCATCGATGCAGTAGGGCAAACACATGCGGGCGGCGTTGATAAAGACGATGATTTAACAGCGTTGATCAAGGTTTGCGACGTGCTGGTCGATTTCTCCTCACCAAACGCTCTTGAGGCGACGCTGGACTCCTGCGTTGTCACTGGAAAACCGATCGTTATCGGCACCACTGGCCTTGAAGAGCGCCACCATTATCTGATCGATGACGCCGCGCGCGACATAGCAGTACTACAAACGGGCAACACCTCGCTGGGTGTCACGATGCTCGCCGCATTGGTCAACCAGGCTGCCAGCAAGTTGGGCGACGACTGGGACATCGAAATCGTCGAAATGCACCACCGGCACAAAATAGATGCTCCATCCGGCACCGCTTTATTATTGGGCGAAGCCGCCGCCAAGGGCCGGAACATCGAACTGAGAAGCCACAGCGAGCGTGGTCGAGATGGTATCACTGGCGCACGGACGGCGGGAGCCATCGGCTTTGCAAGCCTCAGAGGCGGCAGTGTCGCAGGCGACCATAGTGTTATTTTTGCCGGCGAAAACGAACGCATCGAACTCATCCACCGCGCCGAGAACCGTGCGGTTTTTGCCAAAGGTGCGGTGAAGGCGGCTTTATGGTTGGTTGCGCAGAAAGCCGGACGGTACCGGATGGAGGACGTACTCGGGCTGTGAAAAAGGCCGATATCTTCGAATTTTACCGGCGTCTGGCTGAAGCCAACCCTTCCCCCGAAACCGAGTTGGCTTATGGCAATGTCTATCAGTTGCTAGTTGCGGTGGTGTGTTCGGCGCAGTCAACAGATGTCGGTGTCAATAAGGCGACGCGGAAACTATTTGCCGAGGTCGAGACGCCGGCGCAGATGGTGGCGTTGGGCGAGGAAGGCCTGAAAGCGCAGATCAAAACAATCGGCCTGTTCAATAGCAAGGCGAAGAATGTGATCGCGTTGTCCGAGATACTTGTTCGCGACCATGACGGTGAGGTGCCCGCTAATCGCGCCGCGCTTGAGGCATTGCCCGGTGTTGGGCGCAAAACCGCAAATGTGGTGATGAATACAGCGTTCGGTGCGGAGACTTTTGCCGTCGATACGCACATCTTTCGTGTCGGTAATCGTACCGGCCTTGCACCCGGAAAGACCGTGCTGGCGGTTGAAAAGGCACTTGATAAAAAAACACCGCAACCATTCCGCGTGGGCGCGCATCACTGGTTGATCCTGCATGGCCGCTATGTCTGCAAGGCGCGCACACCTGAATGCTGGCGTTGTCCGGTCGCCGACCTCTGCCGGTTTAAGCGGAAAACACTTGCACCCAAAACCAAGTCAGGCGCAGTTCAGATAACATAAATTATGTCAGTGCCCTAATATGGGGAGAAATTCGATGCACAAGTCGCTTTTGATCGTTTCCACGCTCGCAGTACTGACGCTTGGCGCGACTGCGGGTATGTCGGCAAAGAAAGAACCTGCCCCCGTCCGTGCCGTAGGCGAACCCGTAAATTGCGTTTCTTTACGCAACATACGCTCGACCAATGTCGTCGATGCCAACACCATCGATTTCAAAATGAACGGCGGCAAGACATACCGCAATTCGCTACCCTACAGCTGCCCCAGCCTAAAGTTTGAGGACCGTTTTTCCTATCGCACTTCGACCAATCAGCTGTGCAACGTAGACATCGTTCGTGTGCTGCATGATTATGGCGGGCGCCTGACGGAAGGCGCTGGCTGCGGCCTTGGCAAATTCCAGCCAGTTGAGAAAATTAGCGCCTCTAACTAGGGGCTATTGTCCCGTCCAGTTTCCGGGCCGTTTTTCAACGAAGGCGGCCATTCCTTCTTTCTGGTCGTCGGAACCGAAAAGGCCATGAAACAATCGGCGTTCGAACAGGACGCCTTGTTGCAATGTGGTTTCAAACGCCGCGTTGACCATCTCCTTGCACGCCATCGCAGCGAGAGGTGCCATGCCTGCAATCGCCTGCGCAGTCTTTACGGCTTCCTCGACCAGTTCGGCGACTGGAACGACTTTGGCAACCAATCCCGAGCGTTCGGCTTCGTTGGCATCCATCATCCGACCTGTGAGGCACATTTCCATCGCCTTGGCCTTGCCAATCGCGCGCGTCAGCCGTTGCGACCCGCCCATGCCTGGCGTTACCGCCAGCTTGATTTCGGGTTGGCCGAATTTGGCGTTGTCGCCTGCAATGATGAAATCCGCCATCATCGCCAGCTCGCATCCACCGCCTAAAGCAAAGCCATTTACCGCCGCGATCCAAGGCTTGCGGGTCGCGGTGACACGGTCGTATCCTGCAAAGAAATTGCTGCCATACATTTCGGCGAAGCTCTGGGACTGCATTTCCTTGATGTCAGCACCAGCCGCGAACGCTTTTTCGCTTCCGGTCAGAACCGCGCACCGCTGGCTGTTGTCGGTGTCGAATGCGGCGAAGGCTTCGATCAGGTCGGCAAGCACCTGACTGTTGAGCGCATTCAGCGCCTGCGGGCGGTTGAGCGTGATGAGCGTCACAGCACCGCGTTGCTCAACCAATATGGTTTCATACGTCATAGGGGCTTCCATTCTTCAACAGCCGATAACGGCGCAAATATTGCGTCGATTAATTCGTCGGTTACGCCTTCGGGCGTCGCCGGATCCCATTTGGGTTCGTTGTCCTTGTCAACGATCACCGCACGTACGCCTTCGGCGAAATCTGGGCGAAGCAGGACCCTGCTGGCGATGCGATATTCCATCATCATGTTTTCGGCGAAATCGTCTAGCTTGATACTCTCTGCCAATTGCCGCAGCGCCACCTTGCAGGTTTGCGGGCTTTTGGTCCGCAGCGTTGCCTGCTCGCGCATTGCCCAGTCGCTGTCGTCGCCATCGAGACTCGCGAGAATTTCTTCAAACCGGTCGGAGGCAAAGTGACGGTTAATCTGAAACAGAGTTTCGACGATTTTCGACGGAGGCGGGGTCACCGAAACCGTGCCCAAAATGCCGTCGATCCGGTCTATATCCTCGGCAGCGATCCTCGCTTTCGCTTCAGTCAACGCTTCGGACTGCACGTAATGCGTAGCAAGTCCAAGCGCGACGCAACCAGGCCCCGCAATGCGTGCGCCGGTCAGCGCAAGGAACTGCCCTACCCGCCCCTCAAGCCGCGACAGGTACCAGCCCCCGCCAACATCGGGGAAAAGCCCGATACCGGTTTCGGGCATTGCAAAACGGGTATTCTCGGTTGCAACCCGGAAACGCGCTGGCTGCGAAATGCCAACCCCACCACCCATGCAGATTCCGTCCATGAAAGCCACGACCGGCTTGGGGTATGCGAACAGCAGATGATTGAGCTGATATTCGTCGTGGAAGAACTTCCGCCCCGATTCGCCGCCGTCATTCAGTGCAGAGTTACGCAAAAAGGCGATATCGCCCCCTGGGCAAAATCCTCTGCCCTCGGCGTGGTCTATGATGATGCATTTGACCTTGCGCGAGGTGCGCCATTTCAGGAGCACCTCGGTCATAATATGCACCATATCCAGCGTCAGCGCATGCAAAGCCTTTGGCCGGTTGAGGCTGATAATTCCGGCATGGCCTTCGATGCGGGTGATGATGTCAGAGGTCATTGGCGCAACAAATCGCGGCCGATAATCATTCGCATAACCTGATTGGTGCCCTCAAGAATCGAATGTACCCGCAGGTCGCGCCAGAAGCGCTCGATTGGATAATCGCGAAGATAGCCATAGCCGCCAAACAACTGCAGCGCCTTGTTGACAATCTCACTGCCGCTATCGGTTGCGAGCCGCTTTGCCATAGCCGAGAAGCGCGACTTGTCTGGCGCGTTTGCGGTCACCTTGGCCGCTGCCATATACAGTAGCGCGCGCGCCGCCTCTAGGTCAGTCGCCATATCGGCGAGCATGAACTGCGTATTCTGGAAATCGGCCACGGGTTGCCCGAACTGCTGGCGCTCCTTGGTGTATTTCACTGCTTCGTCGAGACAACGCTGAGCACCGCCCAACGAGCAGGCACCAATGTTCAACCGTCCCCCATCAAGCCCCATCATCGCAAAGCGAAAGCCGTCGCCTTCTGCGCCGACGCGGTTGGCCACAGGTACGCGGCAATCCTCGAAGATAACTTGCGCGGTCGGCGAGGCATTCCAGCCGAGCTTCTTCTCAGGAGCACCAAAGCTGAGGCCAGGCGTGTCCTTTTCGACCACGAGGCAGGAAACACCCTTCGCGCCATTGTCCGACGTCCGGACCATGACGACGTAGATGTCGTTATAGCCAGCGCCTGAAATGAACTGCTTTGTCCCGCTGAGAACATAATGGTCACCATCGAGCCGCGCTGTCGTCTTGAGCGCCGCCGCATCGGAACCAGAGCCGGGCTCAGTAAGACAGTAGGATGCAATTTTTTCCATTCCTATGAGGTCGGGCAAAAACCGTTTTTTCAACTCTGCGCTGCCGAAACAGTCGATCATCCACGCCGCCATATTATGGATTGAAATGAATGCGCTCGTGGCGGGACAGCCGTAAGCCATCGCTTCCATAATCAGCGCTGCCTCCAACCGCCCAAGGCCGGTGCCGCCGGACTCTTCGGATACGTAGATCGCGCCAAAGCCAAGCTCGCCAGCGGCTTTCCAAACATCGACGGGGTAATGCGACTTTTCGTCCCATTCCGCGGCAAATGGCGTGATCGCGTCGGCGGTGAACTTCTTTGCCATATCCTGTATGGCGACCTGATCGTCTGTTAATTCGAATTGGTTTTGCATGGCGCATGCCGTAGCATCGCGCATTTTACTTATCCAGCCATTAGCTTGGGGCACTGAACATATCGATAGGATTGCCCGTCGTCCTTGTCGGTGCGTGTAAGCCGCTTCATGTCTTCGCTCATCTCAAAGGCAATAGGCTTGTTCCATTTTTCACCTTCACCGACAAATTCAAACTCCCCCTCCATCGTGCGGGAGGTCATGCGCTTGCCCGCTGTCATCGTACCGATGGAGTCGTGAAATTTGACGAGTTTGCCCTGAAGCGAAATAATCTCCTCGCTCGTTTCCGGATCGTCGGTGCAACTGGAAGCAGACTTAGCCCATCTGCCCTGATAGCCACGCGGAAATTGGCTAATCACGATTTCAAGCGGAACGTCAGCCACCGGCGCTATTTCCTGCGACGTTTGTTCTTGTGCCTCATCTTCAGAAGAAACGGGGAGGCAAGATCCAAGCGCGGCCCCCACCAAGCTTGCAAATACACACAGAAATTTTGCGGCCATTTTTATTATCCTCGTTTCACCGCATAAAACGCTCGGACACGTGCTCGGTTCCATTATATTGAAATGGGCGCGAGGCGACTATTTTGCCTGGTCATCCAAAAAATGACTTGGCGAAAAGCCCACTCCCCTGCTAACCGCCCGGCATCGGCACCCATAGCTCAGCTGGATAGAGCGCTGCCCTCCGAAGGCAGAGGCCAGAGGTTCGAATCCTCTTGGGTGCGCCATTTTACCGATATGACTTAGATCGTAAATGGCACGTGGTTAACCCAGCAACAGGTTACCCAATTTCGCCCGCTGCCATGCAGCATCGCCAAATTGTGAGGCGTGAAAAATCGCGGCGCGCCTGTGCAGGCCGGCGTCGCAATCATGCGTGAAACCGAAACCGCCATGAAACTGGATCGCACGGTCCGCTGCGAAGCTGTAGGTGCCGTCTGCCGCTGCCTTGGCCATACGCACCGCGATTTCACCCTGGCCCTGTTCGCTGAAACTCGATGCGGCGCTGTAGAGGTGGGATCGCGCTTTTTCATAGTCTACGTAGGCATCGACAATGGGGTGCTTAAGCGCTTGATATTCGCCGATGATCTTGCCGAACTGCTTACGGGTTTGCAGATAGCTGACGGTATAGTCGATTACACTTTGCGACCCGCCGCACATTTCGGCGCTTTGTAACAGCGCCGCAGCCTGTTCGACGTGCGCGAGTGCATGGATGGTCTTGCCGAAATCAAGCATTGCCGATTTCGCTATGCGAAGGCCATCGAGTGATAACGCAAAGCTCCGCTTGGTTTCATCGATAATCGCTTCACGACGAAGACGCCCCTGGATATTTGCTGCGGTTAGCAGAATGAGCGCCGGCTTGCCGTCGAACAAGACCGATGCGACCACAATCTCTGCCGATTCTGCCCACAACACAAACAGCTTTTCGCCCGATAATATGATGCTGTTGCCTTCTGCTTTGGCGGTTGCGGTAAGGTTGGTAAGATCCCAGTCGCCATGGGCTTCCGACAGTGCAAGCGTGCCGATTACGCCTTCCGCCAATTTTGGCAGCCACTCGGCTTTCTGCGCGTCGGTTCCGCCAGCAACAAGTGCCTGCGCAGCCAGTGTTGAAGCTACAAACGGCGATGCCATCAAATGACGGCCCATTTGCTCCACAACCGGGACGACTTCTGCAAGCGTCAGGCCGACCCCGCCAAATGCCTCGGGAACTGCAATCGCGGTCCAGCCGAGCGCGGCGATTTCGGCCCAAATTTCTGCGTCATAACCTAGATCGCTGTCGATAAGCCGACGAACTCTGTCAATGGGCGATTTGTCTCGGCAAAAACTGGTGGCCACATCCAGCAGCTCAATCTGTTCTTCGCTATAACCTAACCCTGCCAATTGCATGCTTCACTCCCTCAGACTCTGTTGCGTCTCTATGGGCGGCGCAGCTCAAATAAATCAAGACTGGATTATCGATTGGTTACTTCACGGCAAATACCGACAATCGGCGCAGACACCGAGTCGATTTTGGCGACTCTGGGCTATAGACCCTATGCAATTGAATACCTGAAAGCCAACAGCGCGATCGAATGGGTCAGGCGCTCTCCAGCCTGTTCCGTCCCGGACGAACCTTCATGCGGTGGCCAGCTTTGGTCGCAGTCGATATATCCTTAACGGTTTGCATGAAGATCCATTCGTTGGTAGCAGCCTGCGGAGTCAGCGATAGGTGCATATAGCCGCGGTTTGAGGTATCGACCCACCGCAATTCCTGCTTGCTGCTTTCAAGCAGGCTACGCGCAATGACCGACGGATCGGTGCCTTGCGTCGCGCTTTCAAAGCCCGGCGATGAAACGCTATGCCCGCCAAATTCGACGCCGGCGGGGTTTCCACCTTCAGGCAAGTCAAACGCCCAACCATTATGGCTGTCGCCCGTAACCACGACCAAATTAGCCTCCGCCCGCTGCGCCGCGGATAATATGCGGGAACGGGCAGCAGGATATCCTCCCCAGTTATCAAGATTATAGGGAAGCCCTGCTTTTGCTGCAGCAATGCCCTGCCGCACGAAATTCTTGGTCCGGTCAGGAGCGTCCTGCGGAAACCAGTTCATGGCGGTTTCAGGCGTAAAGTTATATCCCATGTTAGTCCCCGACCCCAATACCGCCCACGTTGACTTGCTCTGCGCAATGGACCTAAACAGCCAGCTTTCCTGTTCAGTTCCGAACATCGTCATCGCAGGGTCCTGCCATGCGCCATCGCGAAACTCGCCCATCGTCTTGGCAGGGTCCGCGCCGCGCATCAAATCGCCGTGGAAATAGGGCTTCGAGCGGGCCACCATCCGGGTATCCGTGCGGTAATAGGTCGCCAGATCGCCTATCGGATATTCTTTCCACGGTTGCTCCCCGACGGGCAACCATTCGCGCCACACTTGCATTGCCGCGTTGCGCCGGGCGCTCCAGTCGCCTTCATCAGCCGTGTGGTTCTGCGCTCCGCCCTCCCAAGCGTCGTTTGCGCCTTCATGGTCGTCGGTATTCGGGATTACGGGGAAGTTGGCGTGTAGCGCCTGCAACTGAGGGTCAGCCCGATAGCTGGCGTAACGCAACCGGTAGTCTGCGAGCGTCAGGATCTCGTCCGCAGGAAATATGCGGGCCGCAAACTTCGCTCCGCCATCATATCCGCCTCTGCCATATTCATAGATATAGTCACCCATGTGCAGGACCAGATCAATGTCATCGCGCTTGGCGGCATGGCCATAGGCATTGAATTCGCCGAAGCCTTGGTTCGAACAAGAGAAGATCGCGATGTTGAACTTCGAAGCCTTGCCCACCGGCAATGTCTTGGTGCGACCAACTGGAGATATGGTCCCATCAGAAGCGATGAAACGGAACCAGTGCCATTTTCCAGGCGCAAGGTTGTCGACAGTAATCTTTACCGTATGGTCGCGCCACGGGCCGGTGACCATCTGTCCGCCGCTGGCAATTTTGACAAAGTCCTTGCTTTCAGAAATCTCGACACGAACTTTGGATGGTCCGCCAGTTGGGTTCACATATCGGGTCCACAACAGCACCGAGTCCGGACCCGGTTCTCCGCTGGCTACGTTATGCGTAAATCCGGTAAGTCCAAGAAGTGCCTGCGCGATGGCGGCTCCGCCCGGCAACAGCAGTCCACCGATTCCGAAGCCGGCAGTGGCCAACAAGGCCCGGCGATTGATTATTAACGTCATTTACGTTCCCCTAATCCCTCAAATGCTGTCTTCATTATCTGAACCAACAGGTCAACATCGCTTTCATCCTGATAAATGCCGAACCCTATCCGCAACACATCGCTGCGCACATCGGTCACGACGTTTTGCGCCTCCAGCCGGTTGTGCAACGTGGGTACACGATCATCCTTATACGCCAGAAAGCGCGCATGCGGTCCTTCGGTCAGCGGATTCAGCAGTTCCATATCCAGCATATTTGCCGCGCTAAGGAATTGCTGTTGCAACCGCGTGACATGTGCCGAAATAACTTGCGTGTTCAGCCCCTCGACCTCCAGCATCGCGCGCACCGCGCAAAAACGATAGAGACCAGACGGGTCAAAGGTACTGCCCAAAAACCGTCTGCCGTCGGGGGCATAACCCGCGCTGCCCGGCGGCAAAGCCAGGTCGCCGAATTCGGCATACCAGCCGGTGATTTCGGGTCGCGGTGCAAAACCTGGCGGCGCGTGTAGAAAACAAACGCCCTCGCCCGCCATTGCATATTTGTACCCTCCTGACAGGTAGAAGACGCTACTAGCGACTTCGGAAAGATCGGTCGGGATACCCATGAAACCATGATATCCATCGATGACCACCCAAGGCCCATCCGGCTTTGCCAGCTCCGCCACCGGTTCGAAATCAATGACCATTCCGGAATTAAAAAGCACATGGCTGGCGAAGATCAGATCATAATTGCCCGCCACTGCGGTCGCGGCCAGCGCGCTGGGGGTAACACTCTCCCATATGATTTTTCCGCTCTCCGCCCAACGCGCCATCTGTCTACGGAAACTGTGAAATTCGCCGTCGGTTGACAGTACCCGGATCGGCGTTCCGTCGGCCCGTCCCATAGCCGAAATTATTCGCAGTAAAAAATCATGGGTGTTGGATGAAAAGCTGATCGTCGTCGGATCGGGCAAGGCAAGTTCAGATGCGACATAACCCTGAGCCTCCGACCAGAGTGAGCCCATGATCACGCCCCATTTATGGTCCGCCAAATGCGCCGCATCAGCCCAGGCAGCCATCTGCCCATCATGACTCGAGTCGGGCCACAAATGATGGCTGTGTGCGGCAAAGTGCAACCTGTCGGGCGCGGCGGCGAGGGAACGGGTAAAGAGATGTTTGAACGAGTTCATAGCTGTGTGCGCAGCGACCAAAGTTCGGGAAAGGCCCGCTTCGTCAAGGTACTCGTCAGATAGCTAACCCCGGCCGTCCCGCCGGTCCCGCGCTTGCCGCCAATAATCCGTTCAACCGTAATCACATGCTTGTGCCGCCAGGTCGCCATCGCATCATCCAGGTCGACCAGCTTTTCGGCCAATTGATATAATTCCCAATAGCGCTCGGTATCGCGATATACCTGCAAGAAACCTGCTTCCACCTCAGGCGAAAAGGCATGCGGTTGCGCCCAGTCGCGATCCAATTGGTTCAGCGGTACATCGATCCCGGCCCTCGCCAGTGCGATAATAACGTCGTCCCAGATGCTCGGGCCGGTCAGCGCCGCGACCATCGCCGCACGGGCTTCGAGGCGATCATCCTGAAACTTCAGATGATTGCTGTCTTTCAGACCCAGCATGAACTCGACAGTACGAAACTGATCGGACTGGAAACCCGAACTCGGACCCAATACATGCCGGAAGCGCGTATAATCGGAGGGCGTCATCGTTGACAGCACATCCCAGCTCAACGTCATAACTGCTTGAATCCGGCTGACTCGAGCCAGTGCTTTATAGGCGGGAACTAATGCATCATTTCGGATCTGAGATTGCGCCAATTTCAGCTCACGGATCATCTGTTTCAGCCATAATTCTTTGGTCTGGTGGATGATGATAAAGAGCATTTCATCGTCGAACTCGGATTGCGGATTCTGGCAGGCAAGGAGGTCGTCAAGCGCCAGGTACCGCGCATATGTCATAGGCGGTCTATTGAGGGGAGCATAGGTCATCCCGAGACTTTACCGTTTCAAATGAAACTATCCAGCCACTTTTCGGCGAGTGTTTCGGCTTCATCTGCACTGAACGGCGCATTGCCGAGGCTGAGTTCAAGCCATAGCCCATCGACCAACGCGGTGAGCGCGACTGCCATCAGCCGAGGATCGGCGGGCGTGCCGGGGCAGGCTACGATGAACCGCTCCATATCGTGGCGGTTGTCGGCATAAATCTCGTCATGGATTTTGCCGATTGCCGTATGGGTGCGCGCTAGGCTCCAAAAAGCAAGCCATGTCGCCAGCAGCTCGGAATCTGCGATGGGTTTACGAAAGCTGGCGGTGACAAACGCCAGCAAACGACCGCGTGGGTTATCAGCAGCTACCGCCTCGACGGCCGCGTGCAGGGCGTCAGCCACGCGCGCGCCGGTAGACCGATATGTCTCGGCAATCAACGCATCGATGCCTTCAAAATAATGGCGAAGCAGCCCTGGTGATACCCCAGCCTCTAGACAGATTGCCCGTACAGAGGTCCCTTGCGCGCCATGCTTGGCTAGGCATCTGGCACAGGCAGCGACCAACGCCTCGCGCCGCGTATCGGCGCTTTTGCGGGTAAAGGCTTGTCGCACGCTCATATCCTTGTTATACACTTGTATAACAAGGAGTGCAAGATGTCCGACTCGGACCCAAGTATAAGCCAGGACGTACTTGAAGGCTGGTCCCTCCCTGCCTGGACCTATGACGACCCCGAGTTCGCAAAGGTTGAAATCGACCGAGTTTTCCGGCCGGCATGGCAAGTTGTCTGTCACATCAGCGACGTTCCCAATTCAGGCGACTGGCACAGCCTCGATTATGTCGGTGAGAGCATCATTGTGGTACGCGGTACCGACAGTGAATTGTGCGCGTTTAGCAATGTCTGTCGCCACCGCGGATCGCGGCTGGTAGACGGCTCCAGTGGCTGCGCGAAGAAGCTGGTCTGCCCCTATCATGCCTGGACTTATGATCTCGACGGACGTCTGACCGGAGTGCCCGACAGCGCTTCTTATCCCACGCTCGACAAGAACAAGGCGGGTCTGGTTCACGTTGACATGGAAATCTGGCGCGGGTTCATTTTCGTCCGTTTGGAAGGCGGCGGGCCGTCGATCGCCGATATGATGGCACCCTATGAAGCGCAGGTCGCTCCCTATCGATTCGAAGAGCTAAAGGCCTTGGGCCGCGTTACCGTCCGACCGCGCGATGTGAACTGGAAAAATGTGGGGGACAATTATTCGGATGGACTGCACATCCCCGTCGCCCACCCCGGCCTCACGCGTTTGTTTGGCAAAAGCTATGGTATCGAAGCCGAGCCGCATGTCGACCGCATGTGGGGCGACCTTGTCGACCGGCCGTCCGCCAACTGGTCCGAGCGCGCCTATCAAAATTTGCTACCGCCGGTTCCACATCTTCCCCACGTAAATCAGAAACGCTGGCTCTATTTCAAGCTATGGCCTTCGGTCGCCTTCGACATTTACCCCGATCAGGTCGATTTCATGCAATGGCTGCCGACTGGCCCGTCCAGCTGCACCATCCGCGAAATCAGCTATGTGCTTGATGATGACCGCCGGGAAATGCGCGCGGCACGTTATCTCAACTGGCGCATCAACCGGCAGGTCAATGCCGAGGACACCATGCTCATCACACGTGTACAGCAGGGGATGGCGAGCCGAAGCTTTACGATAGGGCCGCTGTCGGACAAGGAAGTGTGCTTGAAAAGCTTTTGTCGCCGCATCCGCGAACTCATTCCCGAAGCGCGCTTAGAACAACGCCCCACGCCAGGCTGGAGCCACCGATGACCAAGAAATACGACGCACTCATTATCGGCGCTGGCCACAACGGACTTGTTTGCGCCTTTTATTTAGCGTGGGCTGGCCTCAAGGTTCGCATCGTCGAGCGCCGCGATGTCGTTGGCGGCGCAGCGGTGACGGAAGAACTCCACCCCGGATTTCGCAATTCGGTGGCGAGCTACACCGTGAGCTTGCTCCAGCCAAAGGTCATCGCCGACATGAAGCTGGTTGACCATGGCTACCGCGTCATTGAACGACCAATCAGCAATTTTCTGCCGCAGGAAGATGGCGGTTATCTGAAATTGGGCGGTGGGCTGGAGCGAACGCAAGCCGAATTTGCCCGCTTCTCAAAACATGACGCTGCCGTGCTCCCGGAGTATTACGAAATGCTGGAAGGCGTCGCGGATGTGCTGCGCGATCTGGCACTCAAATCGCCACCGAATGTTGGTGACGGGCTCAAAACCCTGATCGAAGCGGCGCGGCAGGGACGCGGCTTGATGAAGCTGTCTCTGAGCCAACAGCGCGATGTGCTTGAACTTTTCACCAAGTCCGCGCGCAGCTTCCTCGACAGCTGGTTCGAAAGCGAGGCAGTCAAAGCCGCGTTCGGGTTCGACGCAGTCGTCGGCAATTATGCCAGCCCAGACACACCTGGCAGCGCCTATGTTTTGCTCCATCACGTCTTCGGCGAGGTTAACGGGAAGAAAGGCGCATGGGGCCACAGCATCGGCGGCATGGGCAGCATCACGCAAATCATGGCCAAGGTGTGCCGCGACCTCGGAGTGGAAATCAGCTTGGAGACGCCGGTCTCGCGTGTGCTGGTCGATGGCAGCAGGGTTGCAGGCGTCCGACTTGAAAGCGGCGAAGAGATTGCGGCTGACCGCGTGATCGCGAATGTCGGGCCCAAGCTGCTCTACGAGCGCATGTTCGACGAAGCCGACCTGAAGCCGGAATTCAAACGACGCATCAAGGGCTTCAAGGCGGGTAGCGGCACATTCCGGATGAACGTCGCTTTATCCGAACTGCCCAAATTCACCTGTCTGCCCGAACCAGGCGAGCACCATCAGTCAGGCATCATCATCGCGCCGACATTGGATTATATGGACCGCGCATTTCTTGACGCAAAGCGCGACGGCTGGTCGAAACAGCCGATTGTCGAAATGCTGATACCTTCCATCATCGACGACAGTCTGGCACCACAGGGACAGCATGTAGCGTCTCTATTCTGCCAGCAATTCGCGCCGGAATTACCGGGCGGGCGTGATTGGGATTTGGAAGAAGGCAAAGCCGCCGATCATATTATCGATACGGTCGAAGCGCATGCCCCCGGCTTTCGCGCCTCGGTTCTTGGCCGCCAGATCCTAAGCCCCAAAGGCCTCGAACAGAAATTCGGCCTCGTCGGCGGTGACATCATGCACGGCAATATGAGCCTCGATCAGTTGTGGAGCGCGCGTCCCGTCCTGGGCCACGGCGCGTACCGCGGGCCGCTCAAGGGACTCTATATGTGCGGCGCAGGCGCGCATCCAGGTGGCGGCGTGACTGGCGCACCCGGGCATAATTGCGCAGCAGAAGTGCTGGCTGATCGGGGCTTCATCGCGCGCCTGTTTGGATAGATAAAACGAAAAAGCCGGACCAATAAAGGCCCGGCTTCTCCCCCTGTCACCCACAGTAATTACCGATGGACGTGACTAACTGGAATTAGAATTTTGTCCCCAATTTCAGGCCGAAGATTTGCGGCTTTATGGGATAAACCCTCGAAAAAGCGCCGCAGATGGTGGTGGAACAGGCGGTATTCAAACCGAGCTGGCCACGCTTGTCAAATGCATTCTGGATAAATGCCTCGACGCTCCAATTGCCAAAGCTTGTCCCTGCCGAAAGATCAAAAGTGGTGAAAGCGCGCGTCCCGCCAACCGCAGCAAAATCGGCATCGGTGAGGAACGAACGTGTCCCACCCTGATAGTTCATCGAACCTTGCAGGAACGCGTCATTACTACCCAAGGGAAATTCATAACGCGCCGTCATGCTTCCCTTGAACTTCGGCTGGACCGGCAGGCGGGTACCCTTTGGCGCTGCAGGTGTACCGCCCGGAACGCATACGATATTACCCGTCGCATCAACCTCGCAGAAATCGGTCGTCAATTTGGCGTCGATGTAAGTACCCGATCCGGATAGCGTGAGGCCGCCGAGCGAAAGCGCGAAATCACCTTCGATACCATATATCCTAGCGTCACCCGCATTGTACGTATTCGTCACGCCATTATTGCCCACGGGGACAAGGCCAAATTGCAGGTCTTTCCACTCTTCGTAAAAAACTGCACCGTTCAAACGCAATTTTCGATCAAGCCAACTCGTCTTCCAGCCAATTTCATAATTGGAAAGCGTATCGGATTTGAATGGCAAAATACCCGGACGTCGGTTGTTCCCGCCCGGGCGGAAGCCGGTCGAATACGTCGCATATATCATCTTCTCGGGCGTTACTTCCCAACTCAGATTGACCTTATGCGTTTCGCCTGTTTCCTTATATTTCTTGTCGACATTGTCGCACGGCCTGTTGGTCGCCTGTGTCGGCAAACAAATAGCCGCCAGCGCATTCCGGTTGAATCCCGAGAAGCCAAAAAGCGAGCTTTTGGCTTCAAATCCGCGAATGCCAGCTGTCAATTTGACGGTGTCAGTAATATCAAAGGTCGCCTCGGCAAACGCCGCGAGATCGCGGTCTTTGCGATC
>JANMQN010000188.1:0-38041 GCA_031370535.1 Sphingomonadales bacterium
TTAAAAACGCCAGATTATCAGGGTCGGAAGGTGAAACTGTCTCGGCGTCCTCGGCGGTTTCCACGAGGGTCATCGCACCTGCAGGCACTTGTCCGAAGGTTCCCACCACTTCTGGATGTCCCGCGTGCCCAACAAATATGATGTGACGGCCAGCATCCACCTGCCGTTCCGCCTGTCGGTGCACTTTGGACACCAGAGGGCATGTGGCGTCAAAGTAAGCCAGACCGCGTTGCTGCGCATCGACTGGTACGGACTTCGGAACGCCATGCGCGGAAAATACTACATGACCGCCATCGGGAACCTCATCCAGTTCCTCGACGAAAATCGCTCCTTTGACTTTTAAACTGTCGACGACATAGCGATTGTGCACGATTTCGTGCCGTACATAAACCGGCGCGCCATGCTGTTCGAGCGCGAGTTCGACAATTTTGATCGCCCGGTCGACGCCAGCACAAAAGCCGCGCGGTGCGGCTAGAAGTAGTTTCAACGGGCGTTTGGGGGAAAGTTGTTCAGTCATCGGCAATGTCCTTTAAGTAAAATCGCTGCATCCGCCAAGGCCTTTCCCCTGTTGCGTGACGTGCAACGGGCGGATAAGGACCAAACACAACTTCGCGCTGGCGAAATAAATTCGATATTCCCGAGGACCATCCTTTATGAAATTTGCGGCTAAAGTCGTCATTATCGGCACTATCGCGGCGTCGGTCGCCGGATGCGCGAGGGATGGAGAACTGGATTTGAGCTCAGGCGTTGGCATTAGTGTTACCCGCTCGGGGTGCCCGGTCGTCGCGGTTCCTGACGGCACGGGAGATGTAACCTTGTTCAACCCGGCAGAAAGCCAGGACGCAAGCGCTATCGATGTAGTCGCATCTATTACGAACATACGGCCCAACTGCAATGAAAGCGGCGAGAAGATTTTTTCGCAAGCTGGTTTTGATGTTCAGGCACGCCGGAGCGACGCCCGTGGCGCTCGTACAGTTACATTGCCATATTTCACGACTGTAGTGCAGGGCGGCAGCGCAGTCGTCGCGAAACGGCTTGGCCAAGTTACCGTGCAATTTGCTGATGGCCAGCAACGCGCGTCGGCCTCCGCTCAGGCTGCCAGCTACATCGACAAGGGTGCGGCAAGCCTGCCTGCCGAAATCGTCCAGAAAATCACGAAGAAGCGCAAGCCAGGCGATCCTGATGCCGCGCTCGACCCGATGGCTGATCCTGAAGTGCGCGCGGCTGTTGTCCGATCAAGCTTTGAAATGCTGATCGGGTTCCAGCTGACCGAAGACCAGCTGCGCTACAATGTAACGCGCTAACGGCGCACAGTTCAGGGCAAAAGCCATGACCATTTTTATGAATTTTGTGGCGCATGTTGACCATGCGCTGGACAGACTTGTTGAAGCGGGGACGCTGCCGGGTAATCTTGATCGCAGCAATGTGACCGTCGAGCCCCCGCGTGAAGCAACGCATGGAGACTTGGCCACAAATGCTGCAATGGTGTTGGCTAAGCCAGCAGGTACAAATCCGCGCGCGCTTGCTGAGTCACTGGCCATCGAATTACAGAAAGTGGACGGCGTCAACGCCGTTGAGGTCGTTGGTCCAGGATTTTTAAACCTTCGGCTCGACGCGCATGTTTGGTTGGAGGAATTGCGAGCGATCGGGCAGGCAGGCGACGATTATGGCCGCTCGCATATGGGCGACGGCAAGTCCGTGAATATCGAATATGTCTCCGCAAACCCGACTGGGCCGATGCATATGGGACATTGCCGCGGCGCCGTGGTGGGTGACGCCTTGGCGTCACTCCTCGAATTCGCAGGATATCGCGTAGTTCGCGAATATTATATCAATGACGCGGGCGGGCAGGTGGATACGCTCGCGCGATCAGTGCATCTCCGTTACCGGGAGGCGTTGGGCGAGCAAATTGGCGACATTCCGGACGGGCTATATCCTGGCGATTATTTGGTGCCAGTCGGCCAGCGGCTGGCAGCTGAATTTGGCGACAAATATGCCACAGCTCCTGAAAGCCAATGGCTTGTGCCATTCCGCAAGGCGGCGGTGTCCGATATGATGGACATGATCAGAGATGATCTTGCGCTGCTGGGCATCCATCATAATCTGTTTTCATCCGAGGCTGAACTGCATGAAGCGGGTAAAGCAGAGGCTGCCGAGAAGGATCTGCGCGCGCGTGGTCTGATTTATGACGGCGAACTTGAAAAACCGAAGGGCAAGGAAATCGAGGACTGGGAACCGGTCACGCTTCCATTGTTTCGCTCCACGCAATTTGGTGATGACCAAGACAGGCCTATCAAAAAATCTGATGGAAGCTGGACTTATTTCGGCGCCGATCTCGCTTACCATTATCAAAAAAGCCAAGGTGTTGATGCGATGATCGATATCTGGGGGGCAGATCACGCAGGGACAGTCAAGCGTATCAAGGCAGCGGTCAATGCCTTAACCGGCGGCAAGGTCGACTTCGACATCAAGATTGTGCAGATGGTGAAGCTACTCCGCGGTGGCGAACCCGTCAAAATGTCTAAGCGTTCCGGTAGCTTTGTGACTTTAGCTGAGGTCGTTTCTGAAGTCGGCAAAGACGTTGTGCGCTTTACCATGCTCACACGCAAAGCCGATGCCCAGATGGATTTCGACTTTGCCAGGGTGGTCGAGGCTTCGAAGGACAATCCGGTATTCTATGTGCAATATGCCCATGCGCGGATTGCATCCACCCTCCGCAAAGCAGAAGGTGAGGGCCTGGGTGTCGATGCCACTCAACTTAATCTTTTGGGTGATGAAGAAGTAGCTCTGATCCGTGAAGCCGCAAGCTTTCCGCGAATAGTTGAGGCGGCAGCAAAGGCAGGCGAACCACACCGGATTGCCTTCTATCTCAATGACCTCGCAGCGGCGTTCCATGCCTATTGGAATCTTGGTAATGATCAGCCTGACAAGCGCTTCATATTGGCACATGACCCGTCTCTGACAGGCGCAAGGCTTTTCATGGCAACCAATATCGGGCAAGTTATTCGAAACGGGCTTCGTCTTATGGGCGTCGAAGCTGCTTACAGTATGTAACAACATGCTGTAATATATGGGGAGTTTGGCATGAACGATACCAACAACGAGAATGATTTGGGTCTGGACGACCCAGATCGCTTGCCGTGGCTCGAAACTGCAGACGGCTATGATTATGACCAAGGTGCGTCGCCACTGAAGGTTGCGGGAATGGTACTCGGTGGATTGGCTTTGCTTGCAGCAATCGTGGGTGGCATTTACTGGCTGCAGCGTAACCAGACCGTTGGCGCGACCGGTAATGGCGAATTGATCGCTGCGCAGGAAGGCGACTACAAGGTCCGTCCGGAAGACCCTGAAGGCAAGAAATTCGAAGGCGAAGGAGACGCCGCATTTGCGGCGAGCGAAGGCACGAAAACCGACGCAGTCATAGCGAAACCGGGAGTTGCTCAAGCAACTGCAACTGCCAAGCCTGCCGCGAACAGCGCTACGCCCGCAGGAGCTGTAATGGTTCAACTTGGTGCCTTTGGCGACGCTGCCAAGGCCGAAACGGCCTGGGCGGCGCTGGGCAAAAGGTTCGGATTTCTTTCTGGCGTAAACCGAAAGATTGCAGAAGCCAATGTCGAAGGCGGCCGTAAGGTTTTCCGGCTTCAGGCCGTCACCGCAAACGCAAGTGCTGCACAACAGCTTTGCGCGAAGCTCAAGGCTGCCGGCGAAAACTGCCTTATCGTAAAATAATTTAAGATATGTGCCGGGGGGAGAGAGGTCGTGGCAGCGTAAGCTGCTGCGGCTTTTTCTTTGCCGAGATTTCGGAGCTTCTGGAGGTTACAACATGACCAAGTTGAAAAGTAGCAAATTGCAACTTATGCCGTCTGCGACCTCAAAAGGAGATGAAAATGCCTGCATTGTACAATGTCACTATCCCCGCTTTTATCCGCGGTCTGCAAAACCTGTCTGCTATGCTCGAAAAGAGTAAGACGTTCGCGACGGAACAGGGCATGGATCTGTCTGAATTGCTTGATGCGCGCCTGATTGCCGACATGGCCCCGCTGACGCGGCAGATACAAATGGTGACTGATACGGCCAAGTTTGTTGCTGTCCGTGTCGGCCAAGTGGAAAATGAAGCGTGGGCGGATGATGAGACTGGGTATGAGGATGTGCAGGAACGTGTTTCCAAGGCAATTTCGTTTTTGCAAAATGTCGCGACGGAAGGTTTCGACGCCCGGGAAGATGCAAAGGTGGTGCTAACAACTCCTAGCGGCGACATCCCCTTCACGGGGAGTACCTATGTACACGGCTTTGCCATCCCTAATTTCTATTTTCACCTGAGCATAGCCTACGCGCTGATGCGCATGAAAGGCGTGCCGGTGGGCAAGCTCGATTTCCTCGGGCCGATCCGGTAATTATACACAAGTTAAGGGTCCTATCCCGCCGCTGCATGCTTGCCTTGGCGAAACGGCGGCCCTAGCCTGTCCCGCCATGAAACCTGTAATCTTTGGCCTTTCTGGCTTAGTCTTGACTGACGACGAAAAACGACTGTTCTGCGACGTGGAACCGGCAGGATATATCATCTTTGGACGCAATGTTGAGAGCCGCGAACAGCTCCGAAAGTTGACAGATTCGTTGCGCGATCTGCATGGACGCAATGACATAGCGATCACGATTGATCAGGAAGGCGGGCGCGTCGCCAGAATGGCGCCACCGGTTTGGCCCAAATTTCCCGCTGGTGCGGCATTCGATGCGCTTTACGATATCGCTCCGATGACCGCGATCGAAGCCGCCCGCGCCAATGGCGAAGCGTTGGCGCTAATGCTCGGTGAGGTCGGCATTACGGTGAACCTGCAGCCCTTGCTAGACGTTCGCGTACCCGAAACCCATTCCGCGATCGGCGACCGTGCTTTAGGCAGCGAACCCTTGCGCGTCGCTGCGTTGGGAAAGGCGATACTCGATGGATTAAAAAAAGGCGGCGTGGTCGGCGTAGTCAAGCATATGCCGGGCCACGGCCGATCAGCGGTAGATAGTCACCATGACTTACCGCATGTTAGCGCGACAAAAAAAGAGCTGGAGCAAGACATTGCGCCCTTCAAGAGCTTGGCCGATGCGCCGATGGGGATGACCGCGCATCTGGTCTACGAAGTATGGGATGCTAGGCGCCCCGCGACGATGTCCCCAATCGTGATCAAGGATATCATTCGCGGTCAGATCGGTTTTGACGGCCTGTTGATGAGCGATGATCTCGATATGAAGGCGCTATCCGGAGATGTTCCGACCCGGGCGCGCGATTGCGTTGCAGCGGGTTGTGATGTCGCGCTCAACTGCTGGGGCCGCTTTGAGGAGATGGTGCAGATCGCCGAGTTGTTGCCCGAGATAACTGATATCGGGCGGCAGCGTCTGGATCAGGCGATGGCAAGCTCGCACATTAGCTTTAATGCCGACCGGCTGGCGCATTTGCTAGACAAGCGCGACCAGTTGCTGGCGTTGACCGACACCGATGTAAAGCTGACCCATGGGGCGACAGGCGCAGCGTGAGCGAGGACATGCTCTTCGACCATGGCGATTTGCGGATCGACGCAGGGGAGTATCAACAGGATGTCCTGACCATTGATATTGACGGCTGGGAAGGTCCGCTTGATCTTTTGCTGACGCTGGCGCGCAACCAAAAGGTCGATTTGCGACAGATTTCGATACTTGCCCTGGTCGAGCAATATCTCGTTTTCATCGAAGAGGCGCGGGCGTTGAAGCTTGAACTTGCCGCCGATTATCTCGTGATGGCGGCTTGGCTGGCCTATCTCAAATCTGCGCTGCTGCTTCCCAAAGATCCCACGATAGACCCGTCGCCCGAGGAATTGGCGCTGCGCCTGCAATTGCGGCTGGAGCGGCTGAACGCGATGCGTGAGAGTGGCGCGCGGCTCATGGCACGTGACCGGATCGCGCGCGATATCTTCCTACGCGGTAACCCCGAGGGGCTGCGCGTTGTCAAAGCACGGGCGTGGGACTGCGATTATTTTGAACTGATTACCGCGTATGGCCAAGTCAAGGCGCGGACTCAGCCGGTGTTGCACGTCGTCAAAAAACGCCAGGTAATGACATTGGAAGAGGCTTTGGAGCGTGTATCGTCGATGATTGGCCGGGCAATCGAATGGACTTCGATCGAGGCTTTCCTTCCCGACTATGCCGAACCTGCTTTGCGCAAATCGGCGCTGGCATCGAGTTTTGTCGCTGCGCTCGAGTTGGCGAAACGCGGCACAATTGACCTGCAGCAGGAAAAGAGCTTCGCGCCGCTGATGGTGAGGATGAAAGCATGATGTTCGAACATGACCCCGATGTCCGCGCCGTCGAGGCAACGTTGTTCGCGTCGCAAGAACCGATGACGGTCGAGCAAATCCGTTCCTATGTCGGCGCCAGCGTCGATGTGACTGGGGCGCTGGCGAAGCTCACCGAACATTATGCAGGACGCGGTATCGAACTCGTGCAGCGCGGCAAATCATGGCATTTCCAGACCGCAGCCGATCTCGCATATCTGCTCCGCCGCGAACGCGAAGAAACCCGCAAGCTCAGCCGGGCTGCAGTCGAAACGCTGGCAATCATTGGATATCATGAACCTGTCAGTCGGGCTGAAATCGAGGCAATCCGCGGCGTGCAGATTTCCAAAGGCACGTTGGATGTATTAATGGAGGCCGGCTGGGTCCGACCCGCAGGGCGTCGCGAAGTGCCCGGAAGGCCTTTGATTTATGCCACGACTCCCGGTTTTCTAACCCATTTCGGCCTCGTTTCACGCAAAGACTTGCCCGGTATTGATGATCTGAAAGCTGCTGGTTTGCTTGACCCCATCGACATGGTGCTGGGCGATATGCATTTCGATTCTCCAGAAAGTGACGGAGAACTGGAAATTGGTGAAGACAATTACTAAATGCTGTAGACTAGAGAGTGCGGTAACTGCCGCGATAACCGGGGTCGCGCCCCGTTAGGAGTTTGAAATGGGTGGATTGAGCATCTGGCATTGGCTGATTGTCGGCATTTTGGTGCTTCTCTTGTTCGGCAAGGGTCGTTTTTCCGATATGATGGGCGATGTTGCCAAGGGCATCAAAAGCTTCAAAAAAGGTATGAGCGAAGACGACGAAGCTACCAAGGCCCCGCCACAAATCGGCTCGAATACGGTCATCGATGCTGAAAAGCAGACCGACAAGACCCAAGGCTAAGCGGAAATGTATTCGGCGATGACATCACCCTCGATACCGGGGGCCTGAAATGTTTGACATCGCGTCGTCGGAGTTTTTACTAGTCGTGCTGGTCGCTTTGCTGGTCATAGGCCCCAAAGACTTGCCCAAAGTGTTACGCGTCGTCGGCAAGTGGGTAGGCAAAGCGCGCGGCGTTGCGGCGCAGTTCCGTTCGGGCTTTGATGAAATGGTACGCCAGTCCGAGCTCGAAGAACTGGAAAAAAAATGGAAAGCTGAAAACGAGCGTATCATGCGCGACCATCCGGCGGAACCGGCTGCTGATCCGCGCGCCGATGTTGTCGGTGACGATGCACGGCCTTCCCAGCCGGAACTGCCAATCGAGGCAATTCCATCCGTCGAGGCTCCGGCAAAATCATGAGCGATATTGATGAAAGCAAAATGCCCTTGCTCGATCATTTGATCGAGTTGCGGCGCCGCTTGCTCTGGAGCTTCCTTGCGCTGGCAATTGCCTTTGGCATCAGCATTTACTTTGCTCGGCCGATATTCGGCTTTCTTGTGCAGCCGTTATTGGCTTCAGGACAGACGAAGCTTATTTATACAGCCATCTTTGAGGCATTCTTTGTCGAGATCAAAGTCGCCTTCTTTGCCGCTGCTTTCTTCTCATTCCCGGTATTTGCAACACAGCTCTGGAGGTTCGTTGCGCCGGGACTCTATTCCAAAGAAAAGCGCGCATTCCTGCCCTTCCTGCTGGCCACGCCAGTGCTGTTCACTGTGGGCGCAGCCATGGCCTATTATATGGCGATTCCGGTTGCGTTGACCTATTTGCTCGGTTTTGGCGGCAATGTAGGCGGTGTCGAGCAAGAGGCACTGCCCGGCGTCGACAACTATCTCAACTTCGTAATGAAGTTCATTTTTGGCTTCGGGATATCATTTCTGCTGCCGGTATTGCTTATGCTACTGGAGCGGGCGGGTATCGTCACACTTGAGCAACTGCGGGGTGCGCGACGCTACGCAATCGTGGGGGCATTTGCGATTGCAGCCGTGCTAACGCCGCCCGATGTCGTATCTCAATTGCTGCTGGCGATACCACTTTGCATTTTGTACGAACTGGCGATTATTACCATCTGGTTTACCCGTCGCCGAAGGGACAAAGGTCAAATGACAGAAGAGCCAGCACTCTAATTCGTTGAAATTAACGTGCTGGCTCCGCCAATCTATTTTACAAATCAGGTCGCGCGATCGCCAGCTTCGCCAACCGATTCGATGTCCTCGCCGACGCCCTTCACCGTGTTGCACGCCGCTGACAGCAGGGTTGCTGACAAAAGGATGATCGTTGCAATTTTACGCATGTAAATCTCCATCATGATCTGCCTGATTGTTCAGGCCTGACGGATGAACGCGCGGGGTCATCATTGGTTCCGTTTTGTGCCAGTCATTCAGGTAGCTCGGCCACCTGCTTGACCCACAGACTCAATATCGCGACCAAGGCCCTTCACGGTGTTGCACGCCGATACCAGCAGCGACGCGGAAATGAGGATTGCCACCGTAATTTTGCGCATAAATATTCTCCCATAAGACAGATGAAGCTCTGTGCACTTGCCAAGGTGAACGGACGCTTACAATCAGAAACTGACGCGCGCTGTGACCTTAATGTCGCGGCCTGCCAACGAGACGAAGTCTTTTGTAAAAGATGCAGCGCGGCGCGCTTCGACATCAAATATGTTATCCGCTGCAAGGATCAAGCTGACATTACGGTCCTTGCCAAACGGTCGCCAAGTAGCTGAGGCGTTGACCATGTTAAAGCCCTTGGTGGGAGTTTCAAAGCTGGCGACCCGGTTCTGGCTGTCGGTCCATTCGACTTCGCCACGAAGGTCGAGATTTCCGCTTTGCAGCTCTAGCCCGCCTAACAAACGCAGTGGCGGGATACGTGGCACCGGTCCGGCACCGCGTATCGAAGCACGGGTATAATCAGCAACGCCATTGGCGACAAAATCAAACCCGGCCATATGGCCGAGTTGAGCGGTTGCCTCGGCTTCGATGCCCCAGACGCTGGCCTTACGCTGGAAATATTGAAATACCGGCAAATCGTCCTGCACAGCGCCAGTGGCCGATTCGTAGATAAAGCTGCCAAAGCGGTTGGCGTAAAGCGTAGCGCTCAAATCGAAGCGAGTGCTATCGTAGCGAGCGTAGATCTCGCCGTTCCAACTGCGCTCGCTACGTAAATCGATATCACCGATCTCGAATGATTGGGTGGCAACATGAGGGCCATCCGAATAGAGTTCTTCGACCGAAGGCGCGCGTCCTGTCCGCGATATGTTGGTACCGAACTTTAGGTCACCTATATTGTATGCGATGCCCAATGCCGCTGAAACGTTATTGAAACTGCGGGTGATGCCAATTGTTTGCGCTTCAAGGCTAGCATGATCAAATCGCAGGGCCACTTCAGCTTCCAAATTACCAAAGTCGAATTCCTGCAGGCTGAACACGCCGATCTGGTTGGTCCGTGTCGGCGGTACAAAAGCCTCGTCGCCATTCGCAGTAAAATCGCGCGTGGTATATTGAACACCGCTCGCTCCGCGCCAGCCGTTGCGATTATTTTGTGTAAGTTCCAGCCGAGTTTCGATGGCCTTGCTTAAAATTGCGTGCCGACTTGGGTGCCTTCCAGTTCGACATGTTCGTAATTGGCGTAGCCCGTACGAAGGCGCAGCTTGTCGAATACACCATCGCCAAGTTCGATTTCACCGCGAAAATCGAAACGATATTGGCGCAGGTCGATTGAAACGCCATCGCCGCCCGGCGCCAAGCCGAAATCGGGGCGTTCGGCAATACCGTATTTGGTATCATAGATGTTGAACGAAACGCCGAGATTGCCGCCGTCATCGATAAATGCAGCGCCTGCGCCAGCGGTCCAGGTCGTTACACCGCTATTGGGCAGGCGTCCGCGTGAATTGGCCCATATCTTCGCGTTTGCGGCCTCTGCGACGTTGCCGAGCGCCGTCTGGTCTGCGGCGAAATCCAAGGCTTCCTGCCGCAAAGTCGGCGATAGAAGATAGCCGCCAATGCGAAGGTCGTTGCTGCTCCGGTAGCTCCCGTCGACATGGACGACGACACGGTCACCAATCGGGACATCGACAGATCCTCCGCCCGAATATTCCTCTGCGCCGCTTCCGTAACCTAGTTGTGCATCGATATGCACTGGCTCATCGGGCACCGAGCGGGGGATGCGCTTGTCGATTACATTGACAGCACCGCCCACCGCTTGCCCGCCAAACAAGAGAACAGCCGGTCCACGCAAAACCTCAATGCGTTCCGTGGTGAGCGCGTCAATAGTGACAGCATGGTCGGCCGAGGTGTTCGATGCATCGATGTTGCCGATGCTATCCGTCAGCACCGCAACCCGGTTGCCCTGAAAGCCTCGGACGACTGGACGTGAAGCACCTGGCCCGAAGCTTGTCGCCGAAACCCCAGGCAGGCTGGTCAGCATGTCGCCGATCTGGCCTTGCGATTGTTCAGCCAAATCGTCGCCCGCCAGCGCCGAGGTGCCAGACAAAATATCTAGACGCTCGACATAAGGAGCGGTGACCACAATTTCCTTTTCTGTATGGAAATCGTCGCCCTGCACCACTTCCTGCGCGTGGGCGGGTGATGCAATTGTCAATGATAATGTCGAAAGGCCGATCGATAGAAATGCGCTGCGTTTCATTGTCATTTTTTGCTTGGACCGATTCAGGTTGGAGAAGTTGAGCGCGGTTAGCTCCGGTGTGATATTATAACAATACCTATTGTTCGATATTCGACCAAATGCGCAAATCTGGCGATGGCCTGCAACGAAGCTGGGCTGTGTTCGCCGCAACATTGTCTCACTTGCGGTTGCCTTTGAAGGCCAGTACCTGACGACGTTATGAACAGCTTGGCCTCCACCCTCGACCTTATCGGCAATACACCGCTCGTCCGCCTGAGCGGCCCAAGCAAAGCGGCGGGGTGCGACATTTTTGGTAAGTGTGAGTTTGCCAACCCTGGAGCATCGGTCAAAGATCGTGCAGCGCTCTATATTGTGCGAGATGCGGAGCAGCAGGGTTTGTTAAAGCCCGGCGGGACTATCGTTGAAGGCACTGCCGGGAATACCGGCATCGGCCTCGCCCTCGTTGCCAATGCGCTGGGTTACAAAACCATCATAGTGATGCCCGAAACGCAAAGTCAGGAGAAAAAGGATACGCTTCGCGCTCTAGGGGCTGAGCTGGTTCTGGTTCCCGCCGCACCTTATTCAAACCCTGGCCATTTCGTCCACACCTCGCGCCGTTTGGCCGAGGAAACCGAAAATGCCATTTGGGCAAATCAGTTCGATAATATTGCGAACAGACGCGCTCATATTGAAACGACGGCAGAAGAAATCTGGACGCAGATGGAGGGTAGGGTCGACGGATTTACTTGTGCTGCCGGAACCGGCGGAACGATCGCGGGGGTCGGGCTGGGCTTGAAGGCAAAAAACGACAAGGTAACTATTGCGCTTTCTGATCCGCACGGTGCTGCGCTGTATAATTATTACGCCTGCGGTGAACTTCGATCGGAGGGCAGTTCGGTTGCCGAGGGAATCGGCCAGGGTAGGATAACCGCCAATCTTGAGGGCGCACCCATCGACACACAATATCGCATTTCGGACGAAGATGGCCTTATCTGGGTAAGACGTCTGCTGGCTGAGGAAGGGCTTTGTTTGGGGCTGTCCTCAGGAATAAATGTTGCAGGTGCAGTCGCCTTAGGCAAGCAGCTCGGAGCCGGCAGCCGGATCGCCACCATATTGTGTGATACCGGCTTTCGTTATTTGTCGACGCTGTACAATCCGGAATGGATGAAGAGCAAAAACCTGCCGCCGATGCCTTGGCAACTGGACAATTGATCCATTCCACCCAATATATGGGGTAGGAGGTCGTCACATGGTCGAACAAAGACAATCGGCAATGCAGCGCATTCAGGTCGGACTGGTCGGACTTGTCGTGGTGCTACTTTTTGTCAGCCTCGCCAATATGGTATTGGACCGGGTCAGCGATGATCAGCAGCCAGGCGAGACTGCTGACGGTGGGACTTTAGCTGCGGAGACCGATTTAACGCCGGATGAACCGCTAGCCGAATTGGGCGTGACCCCGGTCGCCAAAGACGACGAAGCGTCAAAGGCACTTGAAGCACCAGCGCAAAATATTCGGCAAGTCCAGCCGGCCACGCGCCAGCAGTAGAACAGGTAAATGCAACTGAAAATCAATGATGCGGGTGTCCGCAGGCGATTGCTAGTGGGAATGCTGCTGGTGCTGGGATTAGTGTTGCTGCTGTCTGCTCTTCGCTATGTTCGCTCCGAGCCATCCGCCAACCGGCCAACTATGGGGTTGATGACCTCGCTGCCGCTTCAATGGAGCGAGGGTGGAATTGAGGCGGATCTCTCGAGCCAAGCTGAGCCGCATCCGGCCTATGAGCGATTACAGCAGCGATACGATATCATTCCAATCGACGATTTAGACAAGCTGGACAGCAAATCCATCTCATTGCTGGTTCTGGCGCAGCCACGCGCGCTCGGCCCGGCCGAGTTGGTCAAACTTGATGCCTGGGTGCAGGCTGGGGGACGACTTTTGATTTTTGCCGACCCAGCGTTGCAATGGGGGAGCCTGTATCCTCTCGGCGACAAGCGCAGGCCGCTCTTTACATCGCTGTTGTCTCCGCTGTTTTCGCATTGGGGTTTGGAACTCGTACTGCCGTTGACAGACGAGCAACCCATAGTACTTCGCGAAGTCGATGGGGTAACAATCCGCACGCAAACTCCTGGTGAGTGGCTCGTCAAGGAGGCAAGCAAACGGGATATGTGCAATATCGCAACGCACAAACTGCTTGCAGACTGCAAGGTCGGCAACGGACGGGCTTTGCTGATTGCCGATGCCGACTTGCTGGACACAGTTTACTGGAAAGGGCAGGGAGTTCGTGCGGTTACAGGGGGTGATGAATTCGCCAATCTGCTCTGGGTTGAGGCGCTTCTACTGGCGCTTCGTGAAGGCAATAAATCCCCTGGGGATTTCATGGGAAAATGACCGTCGATTCGTAGGATGTTGCGGAAAATCTCGGGGTAGCGTCGGATTCACTTTGGTTTTTTGAGGTGATATGAGCTGATCCAGCGGGACAGTTTAGTATCGATATTATTTTTAGATAACAAAAACAGATACATATGGTTAACATGGGTATTATTCCCATAAAATCCCTCTTTTCATCCAGAGTATCCCTTGTTATGCCAAGACATCCAAGGGGTGGATTTCTGATTCTTACGGTCGTTCCCGCGTCCGCACGGCGATAGGCGTCTCCGTGATTGGCAATCTGCGCCCTTTTCGGGAGGGTGGTTCAGGCAGTGTCAGCGTTGGTGGTCTATGCAGGTTCGGGGGTGTCGGGAGTCGATGCCAAAGGCCGTACGACCATTCCTGCCGAACTCCGCGACAGCGTTCAGCAATCGAGCGGCGCCAACAGCGTCTGTATTTCGCGGCACAGCAGCCTGCCCTGCCTTATCGGTTTTGGCGGCGCCGAGCGGCTTAAGCTGCGCGCCGATATCGAGGCGCAGTGGCAAAGTGCGATCAACCGTGGAACCGAGTTTGATCGTGAACTTGCAGGCGTTGCGGCTTCCTCCATTTTTGAAACGGCATTCGAAGCCAGTGGCCGCTTTGTCCTTTCGCCGATGCTCAAGCATTTTGGCCGCATAGAGGATCGCGCCTTTTTCTTCGGCGCAACCAGCCATTTCATGCTGTGGAACCCTGACGTCTTTCTCAAAGAAGCGCCAGCAGCATTCAACCCAATCAAGGACGAGCTCAATTATTGGCTCGCCCAAGGGAAGCGCGACAAATGAGCGCGCCGGCCCCCCATATTCCAGTCTTACTGGATGAAGTAATTCACGCTCTGGCCATCACCCCTGGCGCGGAGATTGTGGATGGCACCTTTGGTGCAGGAGGATACAGCGAAGCGATACTTGCTGGCGGTGCGCGCGTTTACGCGTTCGACCGCGATCCCGATGCGCTATCGGAAGGTGCAGACCTTGCAGGCCGCAGTAAGGGTGTCTTGCGCCTTTACTCGGCCTGCTTTTCTGACATGGACGACGTTCTGATCGCTGACGGCATAGCCGAGGTTGATGGCGTTGTATTGGACATCGGCGTTTCGTCGATGCAACTCGACCGCGCCGAACGCGGCTTTTCTTTCCAGAAAGACGGCCCACTCGATATGCGCATGGCGCAGGATGGGATGACCGCGGCCGACTTCGTCAACGAGGCTGATGAGGGCGAAATCGCGGATATCATCTACCGCTATGGCGAAGAGCATCGCTCGCGCCGGATTGCACGTGAAATTGTTGCAGCGCGTCCAATCACCACCACGGCCAAACTCGCAGCCATAGTCCGCAAGGCTGTAGGTCACAAACCCGGCGCACCCAAGGATCCGGCTACGCGCGCCTTCCAAGCTATTCGCATCCACATCAACCGCGAACTCGACGAACTGACCGATGGGCTCGAAGCGGCAGAAAGGATGCTCAAGCCCGGTGGGCGTCTGGCGGTCGTGACATTTCACAGCCTCGAAGATCGTATTGTAAAACAGTTTCTGCGTCGCCGCAGCGGTGCGGAAGGTGCAGGATCCAGACATATACCAGCGGTCGCAAATGCTGGTCCTGCACCCACCTTTGAAAAGGCCGACAAGGCGGTTCGGTCATCCGACGCCGAAGTAGGTCGCAACCCGCGCGCTCGCTCCGCCACTTTACGCTCGGCAACCCGAACTGATGCGCCCGCATGGGCCGAAGGAGGACTGGCAGCATGAGTCTCGCCATGAAACGACTGAAAAATCTGGGCTGGCTCGCGCTGGTGTTCATGGTAGCTATCCTGCTCTACCCTCTGTCGCTGAACGTCGCAGCGCTGCACAGCGATTTGGTTTCGGTCGACCGGCAGATATTGGATACGAAACGGGAAATCAGCTTCTTGCAGGCTGAGATACGAACGCGCGCGAGCCTACAGCAACTCGAGGAGTGGAACGAATTGCTTTATGGCTACCAACCCCCGACCGCGCAGCAGTTTGTCAGCGGCGAGGCCGCGCTGGCCGGGTTGAATGGTGATGAGCCATTTACGAAGCCAGTCATGATCGCCGCGTCCAATTCTGACGGTGCAGCACCCGCTGGTGTAGTCGGCGCAGGTGGTGCCAATATATACACCGATCGCGCTGACGATGAAGTGCCAAGCGTCGCCAAACCAACCCGAATTGCCATTGCAAGCGTCGAAGCGCCTAAAGTTGAGGTTACCCGGACAGAACGTCTCGCGCGTATGGATGAGAAGCTGCTTTCCGATGACTTAATGCGTGACATTTCGGTCAAGGCCGACAATGAGCGAAAGCGCAAATGACAATTCTCGCCGCCCGCACAACAACGCGTAAGAGTGGCATCGGTACGCCTCCTTTCGAAGCGCATGGGTTCTGGCGACTTCTTGTTTTGCTCGCTGCTTTCGGAATGTTTGTGATGCTGTTGATCGGGCGCCTTGCGACATTGGCGTTGTTCGAAAGCACACGCGCCTATGGCGCTACCAACACCGAATATGTCCCTGATCGTGGCGACATTGTCGATCGTAATGGGGTGCCGCTGGCGCGCAGCATTTATGGTTATGCGATTTGGGTAAAACCTGCCGAACTGCTCGGCAATCGCAAGGAGCTTGCGAACCAGTTAGCCGCAATTTTCACCGATACGCCTGCTTCGGAGTTCTATGCCAAGCTGTCGTCCGATAAGCCCGGCTATCTGCGGAAGCGCGCGCTTCCCGAACAGGTTCGCCAAGTGCATGACCTTGGTGAAATCGCCATCGAATTCCCGCGCGAGGCAACGCGCCTTTATCCGCAGCACGACATGGCTGCGCACGTTCTTGGTTTCGTCAATCGCGACGGCAAGGGCGCTATGGGGATGGAGCGCGTGATGAACGACGATCTGCGTGACCCTGCAAAGCGAGCTAAACCTCTCAATCTGGCATTGGATGTCCGGGTTCAGGCAGCGCTCGAAAAAGAACTGGCTTCTGGCATGACGGCTACCGGGGCAAAAGGCGCTGCTGGCGTTATATTGGACGTACAAACCGGAGAAGTTATTGCGATGGCGACCCTGCCGTCGTTCAATCCAAACCGTCCATCTTTTGCGAATATTCCCGACCTTGGTCAGAATATAATTGATGGCCGTTATCCTATCACGCGCCAGACGAATAATGTCACAAACCGTGTTTACGAGCTGGGTTCGACTTTCAAACCGTTAACCGTTGCGGCGGCACTGGATGCTGGCACGGTACGCGACCTTTCGATTCGTTACGATGCCACGAAGCCGCTGGAAGTGGGCCGGTTCAAGATCCGCGACACCCACCCCGCTGGCCGCTGGTTGAACGTGCCCGAAGCTCTCGTTCACAGTTCCAACGTAGTGACCGCGCAGATTGCCGATAATCTGGGCGCCGCACGAATGGATGCGATGTTGCGAACCATGCATTTCAACGCTCGCCCTGATATTGAACTCGCTGAGAAGGCAATGCCGCTCTATCCGAAAACCTGGGGTCGGATTACCAATATGACTGTTGGCTATGGTCACGGGATCGCGGTGACACCGCTGCACCTGGCGAGTGCTTATGCTGCAATGGTAAATGGCGGGATTTACCGGCCTGCAACGATGTTCAAGGCAAAGGCCGACACAAAAATACCTGGAAAACGTGTCTTCACAGCGGCTACCAGCGCACGGATGCGGCAGCTAATGCGCATGATCGTTGTCGACGGCACAGGCCGGAATGCAGATGCTCTTGGTTACCGCGTAGGCGGCAAGACGGGTTCGGCAGAAAAACCCGGTGTCGGCGGCTACAGCCGCAATCTTGTCGTTGCGACCTTTGCGGCCGCTTTCCCGATGGACAATCCTCGTTATGTCGTCGTCGCAATGCTTGACGAACCTAAAGGCACGGCTGAATCCAGCTTCCAACGCACTGCCGGCTATACCGCAGCGCCGGTTGTACAAAAAGCCGTGACGCGTATTGGGCCGTTGCTTGGGATCATTCCTGATATGAAGCGCGATGTTGATGTTTCTGAACTCATGCCTCTATTGTGGAAGGCGAAGGGAGAGCGATAGTGAAGCTCGGGCAATTGGTAAGCGGCCTCGAAGGCGCTGCTGCCGAACAGACTGTAACGGGCTTTGCCATCGATCATCGGAAAATCGCGCCTGGAACGGTTTTCGGAGCGTTTCAGGGTGCTGCCTTTAATGGTGAAGATGTTATCCCGGAAGCGATAGCGGCGGGAGCAATTGCGATTGTCGCGCGACCGGAAGTCACTGTTTCGGGCGCAGTGCATATTGCCGATGGCATTCCGCGGCGCGCCTTTGCCGAACTGGCGGCAAAATTTTTCAGACCATTTCCGCAGACGATTGCGGCTGTCACAGGTACTAATGGCAAAACATCGACCGCAGAATTGACGCGTCAGCTATGGCGCATGGCGGGGCATAATGCGGCGTCGATTGGAACGCTCGGTATCACTACAGCTTCGGACCAAGCCAAGACCGGGCTTACCACTCCAGATATCGTCACCTTCCTCTCCAATATGTCGGGTCTGGCGCGCGAGGGAATAAGCCATGCGATTTTCGAGGCGTCCAGCCACGGCCTTTCGCAATATAGAAGCGAGGGCGTGCCGGTTTCGGTCGCCGCGTTCACCAATCTCAGCAGAGACCATCTCGATTATCATGGAAGCATGGAGGAATATTTTGAGGCCAAGATGCGGCTGTTTGACGAGGTTATCGACGAAACCGGTACCGCCGTCATCTGGGCCGACAACGAATGGTCGGACAAGGCTATCGCTCGCGTCAAAAGACGCGAAATCCGGCTGATTACCGTGGGTGAAAACGGTAAGGGCATCCAACTCTTGTCGCGTCAACCCACCCAGCTGGGACAAACGTTGGAACTTCGAATTCAGGGCGATGTCAGCAAGGTTAAACTGCCGCTGATCGGTGCGTACCAAGCGGCGAATGTGCTAGTTGCGGCCGGTATCGTGATGGCGGGCGGCGGCGATGTCGAGGAAGTGATGGGCCATATGGCGCGGTTGCAACCTGTACGCGGGCGGCTCGAGCGCGCGGTGATTACCAGGACCGGCGCACCAGTTTACGTAGATTATGCGCATACGCCCGACGGTTTGAAAGCCGCCATCGCCGCGCTTCGCCCGCATACCAAGGGCAAGCTAATCACGGTGTTTGGCGCAGGCGGCGACCGCGACAAGGGCAAGCGCCCTGAAATGGGCGCGATTGCAGTAGCCGATTCAGACATCGCGATTGTCACCGATGATAACCCGCGTAGTGAAGACCCCGGCCTTATTCGTTCCGATATAATGGTGGGCGCTCCCGGAGCGCATGATATCGGCGACCGGCGCTATGCGATTGCGTTTGCCATCGAGCATGCCGAGCCCGACGATATCGTCCTAATCGCCGGCAAGGGGCATGAGCAGGGCCAGATCATCATGAACCGCGTGCTGCCTTTTGACGATGTCGAAGTCGCGCGGGAATGTGCCGCAGCATGACGCCTCTATGGACTCATGCGGAGTTACTGGCTGCGACTGGCGGCATTGCATCCGGCGAATTTGATGCAAACGGTGTTGCTTTTGATTCACGCGAAATAGGAAAAGGAGATCTGTTTTTCGCGATGAAGGGCGAGGCCACCGACGGGCATTTGTTCATCGACAAGGCCTTCGCCAATGGCGCTGCTGGCGCTATTGTCAGTGAACCGGTCGAATATCCGCACATATTGGTCGAGGATACATTCGTCGCCCTGAATGCGCTCGGCGCGGCATCGCGTAACCGGATGCAAGGCAAAGTAGTTGGCGTCACGGGCTCGGCAGGCAAGACTGGCACCAAGGAGGCGCTGTATGCCGCACTGGACCGTTCGTCTCGCGGCAAAGCGCATCGCTCGGTCAAAAGCTACAACAACCATGTGGGCGTGCCGCTCAGCCTCGCGCGGATGCCGCGCGACACTCAGTTTGGTGTTTTCGAGATGGGGATGAACCACGCGGGCGAAATGCGTGAATTGACAAAGCTGGTTCGACCTAATGCCGCGATTATCACGACGATCGCGCCGGCGCACATCGAATTCTTCAAGGACGAAAGCGGCATTGCCGATGCAAAAGCAGAGATATTCGAGAGTCTGATGCCGGGCGGTGTTGCGATCATCCCAGCTGACAGCCCGCATTATCGGCGCCTGCGCGATGCGGCCGAAAAATTTACCGAAAACGTCATCAGCTTCGGCTTCTCCGCCGAAGCTGATGTGCGCGTGCTCGATCATGTTGGAGCGGCAGAAGGCGGTTCGTTGATCACCGCAAAACTGCCCGGCGGTGCATTATGCTATACGCTTTCTCAGTCGGGCAACCACTGGATTGCCAATTCGCTTTCCGTGCTCGCAGCGGTCGATGCGGTTGGCGGCGATCTTGCGGCCGCGGGGCTGGCTCTGGCTGAGCTTGGCGGCCTTGCCGGTCGCGGCGCGCGGCACATCATATCGGTGGGCGGTGGCAACGCATTGCTGTTGGACGAGAGCTACAACGCGAACCCCGCCTCCATGGCGGCGACGCTTGCGGAGCTCGGAAAAGCAAAGGGCCGCAAAGTTGCAGTTCTTGGCGCGATGAAAGAGTTAGGACACAAGAGCGAGGAATATCACGTCGGGCTCGGTGTAACGTTAGCGGCAGCTAATGTAGATTATGCCATATTCGTCGGTGAAGAGATGCAGATTCTCGTTGAAAAGTTGAAAGCAGGGCTTGAGGGTCCTTCCAAATTCGCGCATTGCGCAACCGCAAGGGAGGCGCTCGAACTCCTCAGAAGCGACTTACGTGAAAGCGACACAATATTGGTCAAAGGCTCTAACTCTGTGGGTCTTTCCTTGATCGTCAATGCCTTGGTGGGTGGGGAAGGCTGATGCTTTACTTTTTAGCTGATTATCTGGACTTCCCGGGTATCTTTAATCTCTTGCGCTATCTCAGCTTTCGGTCTGGCGCCGCTGTCGCGACCGCGCTTGTTATTGGCCTGATGATTGGACCAAAGTTCATCGGAATGTTGCGCGTGCGTCAGGGCAAGGGGCAGCCGATCCGCAGCGACGGTCCGCAGTCGCACCTCGCCAAAGTTGGTACACCGACAATGGGCGGGTTGATGATCCTGATCGCGATCTCTGTATCCATGCTGCTCTGGATGGATCTTGCGAATGTCTATGTGTGGGCGTGCCTTCTTGTGATGGCGGGCTTCGGTGTCGTGGGTTTTATGGATGACTATGACAAGGTCAAAAAGCGAAGCCACAAGGGCGTGTCGGGTAAAGTTCGTTTGATGTATGAATTTGCTATAGCCGGTGTCGCGGTATCGCTGATCGTATGGCAGTCGGGTGGCATGCTGTACCTTCCGTTTGTCAACGGCCCGGTTGTCGATCTTGGCTGGTGGTATGTTCCCTTTGGCGCCTTTGTAATCGTTTCATTCGGTAATGCGGTCAACCTTACCGATGGCCTTGACGGATTGGCGACAATGCCCGTCATTATTGCGTCCATTGCCTTCATGCTGATTGTCTACATGGTCGGCAATGCCAAATATGCCGAATATCTCGGTATTCCATTTTATCTTGGGGCTGGTGATCTCGCCATGTTGTGCGGGGCGATCGTCGGCGCTGGCCTAGCGTTCCTATGGTTCAACGCCCCCCCGGCTGCGGTATTCATGGGAGACACTGGCAGTCTCGCGCTCGGCGGAACGCTGGGCGCTATCGCTGTTGTCGCGCATCATGAGTTCGTTCTTGCTATCATTGGCGGCCTGTTTGTGGTTGAGGCGTTATCCGTCATCATCCAGGTGTTCTGGTTCAAACGGACGGGCAGGCGGATTTTCCGCATGGCACCAATTCACCACCATTTCGAACAGCTAGGATGGTCTGAACCCACAGTAGTCATCCGTTTCTGGATAGTAGCGTTCGTTCTGGCGCTTGCGGGGCTATCGACCCTCAAGCTCAGATGATTACCAGCCCGGCCTTCAAAAACCGCAAATATGCCCTGCTGGGGCTTGCGCGCTCCGGTTTGGCAGCTGCACGTTCGCTGGCAGCAGGCGGCGCTGAACTGCTAGCATGGGACAACGACGAGAGCGCGCGCGCCAAGGTCGCCGACATCGCCGCAATTGGCGATCCGATTGATGCCGACCTATCAGATTTTGATGGCATCGTCGTCTCACCCGGTGTGCCGATCAATCGTCATCCTATTGCTGACAAGGCAAGAGCCAGCGGAATTCCGTTAATCGGCGATATTGAACTGTTCGCGATGGCACGGCCAAATCTGCCACCACACCGGGTGATCGGAATTACCGGGACCAACGGCAAGTCCACGACCACAGCGCTGGTGTATCACCTTTTAAAGAGCGCGGCGCTGCCTGCACGAATGGCAGGAAATATTGGACTGCCAATTCTTTCTCAAAACCCACTTCCAGCAGGCGGTGTCTATGTACTTGAATTGTCCAGCTATCAGATCGACATAACGCGCAGCCTCGCATGCGATGCAGCGGCGTTGATCAATCTTTCCCCCGATCATCTGGATAGATATGATGGTTACGAAGCATATATCGCGTCCAAAGCGCGGCTGTTCGGCATGCAGACCGAAAAACAATATTCGGTATTCGGAAATGGCGACGAAGATACCACGCGTATATACAATCAGGTCATCGTGCGTCGGGGATCCGCATTCGTCCGTCAGGCTGACCCAGCGAAGTTGATCGGACAGGCGCAATGGCCATCGCTTCAAGGGCCGCATAATCTGCAGAATGTCGCGGTCGCAGTCGCTCTCGTTGAAGCATTAGGCATCAAAGAATCGCAATGGCGACCAGCGTTGCGAAGCTTCAAAGGGCTGGAGCATCGCATGGAGATCGTTTCTGAACGCAATGGTGTGTTGTTCGTCAACGACAGCAAAGCGACCAATCCTGCTTCTACCGCCCCGGCACTGGCTGCGTATCCGCGCGTGCACTGGATTGTTGGCGGGCTTGCAAAGACCGACAATCTTGATGAATGTTCACCCAATTTCGGTCATGTCGTGAAGGCGTATACTATCGGCGAGGCAGGGCCGTTGTTCACAAAATTGTTATCGCCTTTCATGCCGGTTGAAAGCAGCGAAATGATGGGTGCCGCGGTGCATTCCGCTGCGTCACAAGCGCTGCCTGGTGATGTTGTCATGTTATCTCCAGCTTGTGCGTCGTTCGATCAGTTCAAGGATTTCGAAGCGCGAGGCGACGCATTCAAAGCGATTGTCGAAGCCCTATGAACGGTGACCGCAAAGAAGTGCCGTGGGTGCTGGCAGCAAAAACCGGAAAGATCGGTTTCGCCAACCGATTAGGCCGCGGTGACCGTTCTCCGCTAGGCGTGTGGTTCTGGGAGCTTGATCGCGTTTTACTTGCCTTGATGATGGTCCTGATTGCCATAGGGCTGCTGGCGGTCGCTGCAGGCTCGCCGGCAGGGGCACAGCGGCTTTCGTCGTCGACCGTCCAGCTTAACCCGCTTTATTTCTTCTATCGTCAGTTGATGTGGGTAATCGTGGGCGTGCCGTTGATGCTGGTGGTGTCGATGTACCCGCGAGAGCAAGCACGCCGGTTTGCGGTTGTGGGCTTTTGCATCTTCTTTGTTTTGCTGGCCTTAGTCCCGCTTCTCGGAAGGGAAGTGAACGGATCGCAGCGCTGGATTGGCGCTGGAGGGGCAGGTTTGCAGCCTTCCGAATTTCTGAAGCCTTTTTTTGCTGTCACTATGGCGTGGGTTATAAGTTGGCGTTTGAAAGACCCTACGCTCCCGGTAAAATTAATAAGCAGCATCGCCACGGCCTTTGTTTGCTTATTCCTGATGGCACAGCCGGACTTGGGGCAGACCATATTGTTTGCGGGCACCTGGTTTGCCCTTATGATGGTGTCCGGCGTCCCGGCATCGCGCCTATGGGCGATGATCATCGGCGGCGCTGTAGGGCTGATATTGGCATATAATTTCTATCCTGTGGCCACGCAGCGTATTGACGCTTGGATTTTTGGAACGGAAGGACTGACGCACGACAAAATGGCGCTGGCCACGCTGACCAGTGGCGGCTTCATCGGAGTGGGTCCGGGACTCGGTACGAAAAAATACTCGCTGCCCGAAGGTCACACTGATTATATTTTTTCGGTGATCGGCGAAGAGTTTGGTCTGCTTGCGTGCATGGTCATCGCAATACTTTTCTTCGCTATTCTTGTTCGCATAATTATTCGGCTGCTAGACGAAAAAGACCAGTTCGTCGTGCTTGCTGTAACAGGGCTAGGTGCACAATTTTGCGGACAGGCAATGATCAACATGGCGGTTAATCTCGGCGTTTTTCCATCGAAGGGAATGACATTGCCATTCATCAGTTATGGCGGATCTTCGATATTGGCGCTGTCGATAACTTGTGGTCTCATCTTAGCACTCACGAAGCGCAACCCTTATCTTGACCGGTCGGCCTATATGGTGAAGGGACAGATGCCATGAGCATTTCTAGGCATTACGTCCTTGCCGCTGGCGGCACCGGCGGACATCTTATTCCGGCTTTTGCGTTGGGGCAGGAATTGCTGCATCGTGGGCATCATGTTGCGCTGATCACTGACGAGCGGGGTGCCAAAATTCCCGGATGTCCTGACCGGATTGCTATGCACATTTTGCCAGCGGGCCGCATAACAAAAAATCCGAAAAGCTGGCTTGCCGGTGTAAAAGCGATTGCAGAGGGTCGCTTGATGGCACGTCGGCTCTATGGCAGCTTTGGTCCGAGCGCGGTCGTGGGATTTGGCGGGTACCCGGCATTTCCTGCGTTGCTTGGCGCATTTGCCGAAAAAGTACCGACGGTCATTCACGAACAGAATGCGGTGTTAGGGCGGGTCAATCGCTTTACCGCGCGGCAGGTGAATGCGATCGCCACGGCTTATCCGGACATCCTAAGGCTATCGCCCAGTTACACGCAAAAGGTGCATCTCGTGGGCAATCCGGTACGCGAAGAAGTACTGGCACTGCGCGATCAACCTTATCCACCACTGTCCGAAGAAGGAATTTTTCGGGTGCTGGTGACCGGCGGAAGTCAGGGCGCGACGATATTGTCCGAGGTGGTGCCCGATGGCCTATCGCGTCTACCGCTGAATCTGCGCCGCCGCCTGCAGGTAACGCAGCAATGCCGTGCGGAAGATATCGATGCGGTTCGCGCGGCGTATGCACGACATGAAATCCCCGCTGAGCTGGCGACTTATTTGCCCGACCTGCCTGAGCGACTGGGATGGGCCCATCTCGTGATTTCGCGAGCAGGGGCATCGACAATTGCCGAGCTGACCTGCGCCGGACGGCCCGCGATATTGGTACCGTTACCCAGTGCGACCGACAATCATCAAAGCTATAATGTGAAAGAGATGGTGAGAGCAGGGGGCGCAAGAGCAATCGCGCAAACTGACTTCGCGCCAGTCGAACTGGCCAAACAAATACAAAAGATTGCGCTGGAACCCGGAGCGCTCGAAAACGCAGCCAAGGCCGCAAAAAATTGCGGACGACCCAATGCGGTTGCCGACCTTGCCGATCTGGTGGAATCCTTCGGCAAGGCTCCGATCATGCACACCATCAAACCTACAGCCAACCGCGCCGAAAATTTTGGCGCGTCACCTGCACTCGCCAAGGATGCCGTAACATGAAGGGAGTGCCGAACGATATCGGAACCATCCACTTCGTCGGGATTGGCGGCATCGGCATGTCGGGCATCGCTGAGGTGATGCATAATCTGGGCTACACCGTACAAGGTTCCGACATAGCGGACAGCTACGTGATCGACGGCCTGCGCAAACGTGGCATCAAGGTGATGATCGGGCATAGCGCCGACAATCTGGGTGACGCGGCGGTCGTCGTGACTTCGACGGCAGTGAAGAAGGGTAATCCGGAGCGTGACGCCGCACTGGAGCGCCGCATCCCGCTTGTGCGCCGTGCCGAAATGCTGGCGGAATTGATGCGGCTCAAGAACACAGTTGCTGTTGCTGGTACGCATGGCAAAACGACAACGACATCGCTGATAGCTGCGATGCTCGATCATGGCGGTATTGATCCGACCGTAATTAACGGCGGGATCATCAACAGCTATGGATCGAACGCCCGATTAGGCGCGAGCGACTGGATGGTTGTCGAGGCCGATGAGAGCGACGGGAGCTTCCTTCGGCTTGACGGCACATTGGCTGTGGTCACCAATATCGACCCGGAGCATCTCGATCATTATGGCGATTTTGATGCAATCAAGGATGCATTTGTCGAATTCGTCGAGAATGTGCCTTTTTACGGTGCGGCAATCATGTGCCTCGATCATCCCGAAGTGCAGGCAATCCTTCCCAAAATACGTGACCGTCGGATCATCACTTATGGTTTTTCCGCGCAGGCGGACATTCGTGGCGAGAATGTCGCACCATTCCCCGGGGGCAATTGTTTCGATGTCGTGGTCCGCGCTCGTGATGGTTCACAGCGCACAATAGAAGGCATCGTATTACCGATGCCGGGACGGCATAATGTACAGAATGCGCTCGCGGCTGTCGCGGTTGGCCTCGAAATGGGGATGAGCGACGAGGCAGTTGCGCATGGTTTCGACAAGTTCGATGGAGTTAAGCGGCGCTTCACCAAAGTGGGTGAAGTTAATGGCGTAACCATCATTGACGACTATGGTCACCATCCCGTCGAAATCCGCGCGGTGCTGTCGGCGGCACGCGAAGGGGCTCAGGGGCGCGTGATCGCGGTTGCTCAGCCTCACCGGTTTACCCGCCTGCGCGACCATATGGATGATTTTCAGCAGGCATTTAATGATGCCGATATGGTATTTATCTCGCCCGTCTATCATGCGGGCGAAGCACCTATTGAGGGCATAGATTCCGACGCTTTGGTAAATGGCATCAGGGCGCGCGGGCATCGGTCCGCTGGGACCGTGGCAGACGCTGCTGACCTGGCACAGAAGCTCGCGGATATTGTGCAAGACAAGGATATGGTGGTATGCCTTGGTGCAGGCGACATTACCAAATGGGCAGCCGGGCTCGCCGATGCGATAAAGACCGCACGCGGATGAGCGTGGCGACGATCCCGCAGGTTCAGGGCAAGTTGACGCCCGATGCACCGCTTGCACCACTGGTTTGGTTCAAATCGGGTGGTCGTGCCGAATGGCTGTTTGAGCCAAAGGACTTAGCTGACCTGCAAAGTTTTTTGCGTGAGATTGATCCCGCCACACCGGTTATGGCGCTGGGCCTTGGCTCAAATCTGATCATCCGCGATGGCGGTGTCTCTGGTGTTGTCGTCCGGCTGGGCAAGGCCTTTGCCAAGGTAGAAGCGTGCAATGACCTGGTGTTGACCTGCGGTGCGGGTGCTTCGGGCATATTGGTATCGTCTACCGCCCGCGACAATAATATCGCTGGAATGGAATTCCTGCGCTCCATCCCCGGCACCGTGGGGGGCTTTGTCCGCATGAACGGCGGGGCCTATGGCAGTGAGGTGAAGGATATATTGATCGACTGCGATGTCGTAATGCGCGACGGCGAATTGGTCACGCTTCCGGTTAGAGAATTACACTACAGTTATCGCCATTCGGAATTGCCAGACGGCGCTATTGTAGTTGCTGCGCGCTTTCGTGGAGCGCCGGGAAAATCCGTAGTCATACAAGCCGAAATGGACAGAATTAGTGCCTCGCGGGAAGCTTCACAGCCGCTGCGGTCCAAAACCGGCGGCTCGACTTTTAAGAACCCAGATGGTCACAAGGCTTGGCAGCTGGTTGACGAAGCTGGGTGTCGCGGCCTGAAAATTGGCGGCGCACAAGTTTCCGAAAAGCATACTAATTTCTTGATCAACGCTGACAACGCGACCAGCGCTGAGATCGAGGGACTCGGCGAGGAAGTTCGTCGCCGAGTGAGGGCAAATTCGGGCGTCGAACTGCAATGGGAAATACAGCGCGTGGGTAAGGCGATATGACCGAACAAATTCACGTCGCAGTCCTCATGGGCGGTTGGTCGAACGAGCGTCCGGTTTCGCTGATGAGCGGCAATGGCGTTGCCAACGCGCTTGAGAAGGTTGGCTACAAGGTCAGTCGTGTCGATATGGACCGCAGTGTCGCGCAGGTGCTAGCGGGGTTGCAGCCGGATGTCGTCTTCAACGCGCTACACGGTGTTCCCGGCGAGGATGGCAGCGTGCAGGGAATGCTTGATCTCATGGGTATTAAATACACTCATAGCGGCATGGTCACCTCAGTCATCGCAATCGACAAGGAATTGACCAAGCAGCGGCTTGTGCCTGCGGGCATCCCGATGCCGAAGGGCACGATCGTGGAGAGCGAGAGCCTGTTTACGGGCGACCCGCTCCCACGACCATATGTACTGAAGCCTGTCAACGAAGGCAGCTCGGTCGGCGTTGCTATCGTTAAGACGGACAGCAATTATGGCAACCCGATTTCCCGCGAAGCCAAAGGGCCGTGGCAAGAATTTGACACCCTGCTGGCCGAACCCTTCATTAAAGGCCGCGAACTGACCGTCGCGGTTTTAGGAGACAAAGCGCTGGCAGTGACTGAACTCAAACCCAAAAGCGGCTTTTATGATTTCGATGCCAAATATACCGAGGGATTGACCGAGCACATCTGCCCGGCGCAGATCCCCGCTGACATCGAAGCGTTTATGCTCGATACCGCGCTAAAGGCGCACCGTCTACTGGGTTGCAAAGGCGCTTCGCGGACGGACTATCGGTGGGATGACGAACTTGGCATAAATGGCATTTTTGTGCTCGAAACGAATACCCAACCGGGCATGACCGCGCTTAGCCTCGTACCCGAACAGGCGCGATATGTGGGCATTAGTTATGAGCAACTGGTAGATATCATCGTAAAAGAGGCGCTGGCGTAATGGCAACCGCCACCCGGAAGGCACCCGCGAAGCGAAGGGCAAAGGCAGCGACGCCGCGTCAGAAGGTGCGACAGATATCCTGGATCGACCGCCTGCTGCGAACTTTGCCTTTTTCAGAAGAGGACATTCAGCGCGCGATAACATGGGTTGTGGTCGCAGCGTTGGCGGTGCTGGCGTTGGCAGCGGCCCAATGGTTCGGACTGATTGCGGCGGCGCACCAGCAATATGCGGAACTTGCGGCAAAGGCTGGTTTTCAGGTGCAGCGGGTCGAAGTGACCGGCATGGAACGAGTCGATCAGCTTAAGGTCTATGAGCTGGTGCTTGCCGAAAAGGACCGCGCCATGCCATTGGTTGACATAGACAAGGTGCGCGCTGACCTCCTCGAATATGGCTGGATAAAAGACGCGCGCGTGTCCCGGCGCTTGCCCGACACATTGGCTGTCGAAATCATCGAACGCAAACCAGCAGCGGTCTGGCAACGCGACGGCAAATATTCGCTTATCGATGCGGAGGGCATCGTTTTGCAACATGTGACAGCAGGGGACGCTGGTGAGTTGCCGGTTCTAAATGGTACTGACGCCAATCGCCACGCGGTCGCCCTAAACGCACTGCTGGACAATGCAACTGCATTGAAAGCGCAGGTTACAGGGGCAAGCTGGATCGGCAACCGCCGCTGGGATTTGCGTTTCAAAACCGGGGAGACTTTGGCGTTACCGGAGGGCGAGCGGGCTGCTGCGGAAGCGTTGCTAAACTTCGCGCGCATGGACGGTATCCACCGCCTGCTAGGGCGCGACTTGATTCATTTCGACTTGCGTGACCCGGACCGCGCCTATTTCCGCAAGGCACCAAAAGCAGATCCTGCAAAAGCCGAGAGTAGTGAGGTCTCCGCAAAAGAAGGAGGCAAAGACGTATGAAAGCCGCGCGCGTCGAAAAATTGATCTCTGCCATCGATATTGGCTCTTCGAAGGTTTCTGCATTGATCGCAGGTCAAACTGACAGCGGCGAACTGCTCGTATTGGGCACGGGCCAGCGCGAAAGCCGCGGGGTGACGCGTGGCTGCATCGCCGACATTGAGCAAGCCGAACTGTCGGTACGCCATGCGGTTGAGCAAGCCGAGCGCATTGCGGGACTCAACATCGACCGTGTTTGGGTAGGCATGTCGTCGGGCGGGCTCGACAGCTTGCTCGCTCCGGTGGAAATCGAGCTGGGCGGTGATCGGATCACACAGGATGATGTCGATCAGCTGTTACAGGCGGGGCGCGCGAATATCCATACTGGCGGAAAGATGCCTCTTCATATCCAGCCCACTTTATATTCGCTTGATGGCGTAGGTGGCGTTGCCAATCCCGTGGGATTGCATGCAGATCGCTTGGGCGTCGATATTCATGTCGTGCTCGCCGACCAGTCCCCAGTGCGTAACATCGACATGACCGCGCGCGCAGCACATCTCGATGTCGAATGCGTCGTTGTTGCACCGGTTGCAACGGGTCTGGCATGCCTGACTTCTGAGGAACGCGAACTCGGAGTAGCACTTGTGGAATTTGGCGCAGCGGTAACGAACGTATCGGTTTTTATCGGCGGAATGCTGGTCGGGCTTGAAACCATCCAGAAAGGCGCGTCGGACATTACCGACGACATCGCCTCAACATTCGGCATCCGCCGGGCGCAGGCAGAACGGCTGAAATGTTTCCACGGCTCTGCGCTCACCAGCCCGCGCGACCATCAAGAAATACTCGAAGTCGGCCTCGACGAGAATGGCAATGAGGCTGGCGCACACGCGCCCCGCATTACTAAGGCGCAATTGAACGCGGTGGTCTGCCAGCGAGTAGACGGTATTGTTACAGAGATAGGGCAAGCGCTAAAGACCCTCGGCTTTAGCGGACCATCCAGTTACCAGATTGTGCTTACTGGAGGCGGTGCGGAATTGAAAGGCATTGCCGAGCACATGCAGGGCGCCCTCGGCCGGACAGTACGTATTGGTCGCCCGTCTGGTCTTAGTGGCATACCCGATGCGCATTCTGGCCCTGCTTTTTCAACGCTTGTCGGACTGATTCATTACGCGGCATCGGATCGTGTCGACCTTAAATTCGGTTATGATTTGCGCGGGGATCAGACGTCTGGAGCGGTGCCCAGCTTGATTGAACGCATAAAACGGGCAATTCGTGAGAATTTTTGACAGAAAGCTGTGCAAAAAGGTTAATTTTCGGGTGTGGCGCGTTTGCTTTTGTGTCAGAAGCGTTAAAATTTTCTAACAAGCCATAGAGGCTAGGGGGATAAAATCATGAGCATCAATATCGGTCCACCAGTGGTTGACGAATTGAAGCCGAAAATCGCCGTTATAGGCGTTGGTGGAGCTGGCGGTAACGCTGTCGCCAATATGATTGGTGCAAAGGTTGAAGGTGTCGATTTTGTCGTCGCCAACACCGACGCGCAGGCGCTGAATGCGTCGCCTGCGGAATATCGTATCCAGCTTGGCCCGGATATTACGCAAGGGCTTGGTGCAGGCTCGCGACCGGAGGTGGGACGTGCCGCTGCCGAGGAAACTATCGAGCAAGTTAAGGCTGCACTCGCCGGTTGCCACATGTGCTTTATCGCGGCCGGTATGGGCGGCGGTACGGGCACTGGCGCAGCGCCGGTTATCGCTAAGGCTGCGCGCGAAATGAATATCCTGACCGTTGGCGTTGTGACCAAGCCGTTCCTGTTTGAAGGCTCGCGCCGCATGCGTTCGGCGGATTCGGGGATTACTGAACTGCAGCAACATGTTGACACGCTGATTGTCATTCCGAACCAGAATCTCTTCCTGGTTGCCAACCCTAATACCACTTTCAAGGAAGCCTTCCTGCTCGCTGACGAGGTATTGCAGCAGGGTGTGCGTGGCATCACCGATTTGATGGTTATGCCCGGCCTCATCAACCTCGACTTTGCAGATGTTCGTTCGGTTATGCACGAAATGGGCAAGGCGATGATGGGTACCGGTGAAGCCGAAGGTGACGGCCGTGCACTCGAAGCCGCTGAAAAGGCCATTGCCAACCCGCTGCTCGACGGCGTGTCTATGCAAGGTGCAAAAGGCGTTATCGTATCGATTACTGGTGGCGAAGATATGCGCCTGATGGAAGTAGACGAGGCAGCAAACCACATCCGCGAACTGGTGGATCCCGATGCCAACATCATCTGGGGTTCGGCGTTTAACGAAAATTTGAATGGCAAGATCCGTGTTTCGGTGGTTGCTACCGGCATCGATAATGATGGCTCAGTCGCATCGCCTAGTGCACACGCAACGCGTCCATTCGCTTTCAGCCGTCAGGCTGAGCCCGCTGCGGAACCTGCACCTAGTGCCGCATCGTCGCTGTTCGGGAATGAGCCAACGCAAGCGGCTGAAGAGCGTGTAGCTGAACCTGATGTCACAGACGCGGAAGATGATAGCCTTGAACTTGGCAGCGATTTCGTGGCCCATGATTTAGATGAGGAAGAAGCAACCGTTTCCGAACCTTGGACGGCTGAGCCTGCCGCTGCGAGTGATGAAAACGTGGATCACGATCTTCTTGAACTCGGCGATGCCCAGATGGCATCTGCTGGCGAGAGCGAAGCGGGCAATGAACCTGCAGATGTGACGCCCCCGCCGGAGCGTCCGGCACCGCGGATCTCGACTGGCGGAACGCTGTTTGAACGGATGTCGAACCTATCACGCGGGCTTACTCGTTCCGACGATGATGAACCCGAAGATAAGGACGGCGGCGCAGCAGGTGGCTTGAACATTCCGCGCTTTCTGGACCGGCAGAGCAACAACTGATCTGCCATTCCGTTCAGCGCGGCGTCATTTTATCTTCTTTATGCAACCGCTGGCCGAAGCAGGGCACCGTATCGCTTTGCATCGGCCGGACGGGATACCAATAGAACAGCATGAATGTGATATTGTTACGTAGCCTTGGGACAATTTTGGCGCTTGCTTTTTCAGCGTGTGTTTCTGCACAGGAGGCCGACGAAAGCGCGCTCGACGCTCTACCCAAAGCTAATGCTCCCTTTGTTCAACCTGTATCGGAACCGGCTGGTTCAGCCGAGTTGCGTGCAGCCATTCGGCGCATTTCCTATAATCCGTCCGACGCTGACGCACTCGCCGATGCTGGAAACGCTTCCCTGATATTAGGCGACGCTAATGCGGCGCTGAACTTCTTTACGCGCGCCAACGGGATTCGTCCGAATAATGGCAGAATCGTATCGGGGCTTGCAGCCGCAACCGTCCGGACCGAAAACCCCTTTGAGGCGTTGCGTCTATTTGACGACGCCGTGCGTTTGGGTGTGAGCGAGAGGTCCATAGCCGCTGACCGCGCGCTTGCGTTCGACCTGTTGGGTAATTTCGGCCGCGCACAACAGGATTATCAGCTCGCACGTACAGCATCTGCTTCTGACGATATTCTAATCCGGCAAGCAATATCTCTATCATTGGCTGGAAAAAAGGCAGAGTCGGACGCCATGCTCGTTCCTCTATTGCAGAAAAACAGTTCCTCCGCCTGGCGTGCCCGCGCATTCATGTTGGCAGCACGTGGGGATTTTCGCGAATCTACCAAGGTAACGCTAGGTTTTATGGACCCCACGTCGGCGCAGCGCATGGAACGCTATTTGCGTCTCATGCCCGATTTGACCGCTGCGCAACAGGCAGCGGCAATTCATCTCGGCCATTTTCCCGCTAGCCAATATGTCGGGCGCGATAGCGAACAGGTCCGCCGAGTGGCGTCCGCCATGCCTCAGGTTCAGCCGAACTCCGGCGAAAGCCGCCTTATTCCTGCGGGTGCCCCGCTGGGAACCAAAAATGCGAAGTTCACGCCTACCAAAAATGATAAAAAACCCGAGACGCGAAGGGAGCGAAGGGAACGAGAAAAAGAAGAAGTAAAAATAGCGACGGCCAACATCCCTGAATCGATTAAGCTGCCCAAAACAGATCGTTCGCGGCTCGGCACTGAAACGGCCAGAGCAAAGGTTGAGGAAGCGCAAGCCGCCAAAATCGCCAGTATAAATACCGGGGGACTGCCGGCACCTGAATCTGCAAGACCATTGGTTAACGTCAATACTCCTCAACGTTCGCAAACAACCGTTGTTGAGCCACAAAAGGCATCGCCCACGCGTAATGCAACGGCTGACAGTGTTGCCCCGCTAAAGCGGGACGTCACCCGGATCACACCTGCAGCGGCTGTCCAAACGCCAGTAGCATCGACTGCAAACTCGATTGACGCCGGCAAATCAGTTTCAATGCCGGCTACTAATGCGCCAGCCGTTGCGCAATCGCCTTTTGCGTCAATTGGAGTTATGCAAGGGCCGATGCCCAGTGGCGAAGCGATCGCTGGAACCCGCGTTCCTGTGCCTACGGTTGCGGCTGCGCCGGTACCCGCTCAACCGCAGGCAATTGTCGTCGCCCCGGCATTTGATCTTGCAGCGATCGTCAGCTCCATACAGATACCAGAAAATGAGCAGAAGCGCTCTGTCGTTCCTGTGGATTTGAAAAAGATAAAGCCGGCTGTGGCAAAAACGGCGGCCGTTGATCCAGCGCTCAAAAATTCCAAGATTGATCCGAAATCTACCGCCAAGGTCAAGCCCGAACCAGCAAGTCCAGCCAGATTTTGGGTACAGATCGCGACTGGGGAGGCGAGCGCACTCGGCTATGATTACCGCAAATGGAGCAAGAAGAGCGCCGACCTATTCAAAGCACAAAGCGGCTGGACATCGGCTTGGGGCAAAACGAGCCGTTTGCTCGTCGGCCCGTTTGCCGACATGAAAGCCGCGAAAAAATGGGAAAGCGACTTCAAGAAGGGGGGCGGCGATGGCTTCATGTGGAAAAGCGAAAACGGCGTTGTGGTGACCGCGCTTAAATCGAAATAGCGGCTTTGCGTAACCGCTCCATGGCGGCATAAGCGCGGCCATGTCAACGCTCGCGCCTTATGCCTGTCACCCCGATCAAAGCCGCGGGCGTCTTTATCCCGAACCTGCGCAGGATGTGCGCGGACCGCGAGATATTTTCCAGCGCGACCGTGACCGGATTATCCACTCCATTGCCTTTCGCCGCCTCCGTCACAAGACGCAGGTTTTCATTTCGCCAGACGGCGATCACTACCGTGTCCGCCTGACGCATAGCCTTGAGGTCGCGCAAATCGGCCGCACTATTGCCCGCGCACTGGGGCTGAACGAAGATTTGACCGAAGCCTTGTGCCTTGCACATGACATCGGCCACCCGCCGTTCGGCCATGCTGGTGAGGACGCGCTTGAAGAGGCGCTGAAGCCGCATGGCGGGTTCGACCATAATGCGCAGACCTTGCGAACGCTGACGCAGCTAGAGTGTCCCTATCCGTCTTGGCCCGGTTTGAACCTTAGTTGGGAATTACTCGAAGGGCTTGCCAAGCATAACGGTCCGGTGACCTCGCCGACATGGGCGTTAGCCGAAATTAATGCGGCGTTTGACCTCGAATTGCCGAGCTGGCCGTCGCTAGAAGCCCAGATTGCAGCGGTGGCGGATGATATCGCCTATGACAATCACGATATCGATGATGGTATTCGCGCCGGGTTGTTGACGCTGGAGCAGCTTCTGGAAATGCCCTTCATTGCGGAGCGCTGGGACCGGATCGCAGCTATCTATCCCAATGCGCGGCGCGAAACGCTTGTCCGCGAACTTGTTCGCGAACAGATTGGCTTCATGGTCAACGACGTCATCGATGCGACGCGCGCTAGACTGGCGCAATTAGACATACAGAGTGTTGCCGACATTCGCTCGGCAGGGCAGCAGATTGGCGGATTTTCCGATACGCTGGCGAACCGCGAACGGCATTTGAAGGTATTCATGTACGCCAATCTCTATCACCACCCTGCACAGCAGGAAGCAGCCGACCGCGCGCAGGCGGTCATCGCCAAACTTTATCAGGCATATTCGGACGACTTGTCGTTGTTGCCCGCTGATTGGCAAGCGGGCGCGCCAAGTGGCGAACCGCAGCGGAGCCGCCATATCGCCGATTTCCTTGCCGGGATGACTGATCGCTATGCGCAAAATTGCCACCGCGCGATTTTTGGAGAGCAAGGATGACGCAGGTTGTGATCGCGGGTGCCAGCGGGTTGATTGGACAGCAAACGGCGAAATTTTTGGCGGCTGATGGAATCGAGGTCCATGCCTTGTTACGGCGGCAATCGGACGATCTGGCCCCGAACGTTACGCAGCATGTTGCGCCCGGCGAGGATTGGGCCGCGACGCTTGCAGGCCTCAATCCGGGCATTGCCATTTCCTGCCTTGGCACGACAATGCGAATTGCTGGATCGCCCGAAGCATTCCGGGCAGTCGATCATGACCTTGTACTTGCTTTCGCTGCCGCCGCCCGTGCGGCCGGTGCGCGGCACATGGTCTGCGTTTCATCGGTCGGCGCATCGCCGAAAAGTGGCAATCTCTACCTACGCACCAAGGGCGAAGTCGAGGCCGCGCTGACAGACCTAGGCTTCGAACGGCTTGATATCATCCGGCCGGGATTGCTGACCGGTGGCCGTCGGCGCGATACCCGTCCTGGCGAGTCACTCGGCATCATGCTTGCGCCACTTACCGACCTGTTGATGCTTGGCAGCCTGAGCCGTTATCGGTCAACGCCATCGGCAAAAGTGGCCCGGGCAATCGCTGCGCTCGTTTCCGGTGTCGGCGAAGGCAGATTTATCCACGAAAATGATGAGATAAATGCGCTCGCCGGTTGACTCTGCCTGTTCGTGCAGTCAAGGCGCTAAGGTCGCTGACGAAGCGGGAGAGCGTCTCTTAAAGGGACCGCCGAAGGAGCAACCGCCCCGGAATCTCTCAGGCAAAAGGACCGCTTCGGCTTTTGCGACACTCTGGAAAGAGCCTTAACCAGGCCGCCGAAGGGGTAAAGCTCTCAGGTATCCGTGACAGAGGGGGTAGCAGACGTGGCGTCAACCGGCGTCAGTTGCTGCGACTCTTGAACGGACTGATATGAGCGAAGACGAAGAACTAGAACCTATCGAAATACTGGAACTGCCGCTCGGCGACTGGCACCGCGGGCAAGGCGCGCGCATGGTCGAGTTTGCGGGCTATCACATGCCGGTCCAGTATGAAGGCATCATGGCAGAGCATTTATGGACCCGCGAAAACGCTGGGCTATTCGATGTTTCGCATATGGGACAGCTTATGCTGTCCGGCGATGGTGCAGCAGACGCGCTGGAGAAGCTGGTTCCGGGTGATATCAGCGCGCTTAAAGAGGGCCGCATGCGTTATTCGCTGCTGCTCGCTGAAGATGGCGGCGTTCTCGACGACCTCATGATCACGGCGGCTCCGATGGGGCTGTACGTCGTGGTCAATGGCGCGGTGAAGTGGGACGATATGGGCTATTTGCGCGAGCATTTGCCAGATGAAATCACGATCAATCATATGGATGACCGCGCGCTGCTGGCGTTGCAGGGACCCAAGGCGGCCGAGGCACTCGCCCGGGTTGTTCCCGGCGTGGATGCCCTGTTTTTCATGGAAGCGAGTTCATTTTTTTGGGGGCCTAAAACCGACCCTGAGCCGCTGTGGATCAGCCGGTCTGGCTACACAGGTGAGGATGGGTTCGAGATTTCGGTTCCAGCCACGCACGCTCAGAAGCTGGCCGAGGCGCTATGTGCGCAGGCCGAAGTGAAGCCAATAGGTCTGGGCGCCCGCGATTCGCTGCGGCTGGAGGCTGGGTTGCCGCTTTACGGGCATGATATGACTCCAGACATCGGCCCAGTAGAAGGCAACGCGTCCTTTGCTGTTTCAAAACGCCGGCGCGCAGAGGGCGGCTTCAATGGCGCGGAGCGCATCTTGAAGGCACTGACCGGCGGAGCGTCACGCAAGTTGGTTGGGTTTAATGTTGAAGGAAAAATGCCGGTTCGCGAAGGCGCCATGATTTTTGCGGGCGATGACCAGATAGGCAAAATCACAAGTGGTGGTTTCGCGCCCAGCATCGGCGCACCGATCGCCATGGGCTATGTGACCAGTGCCTATGCGTCAGTTGGCACGACGCTCGAAGCCGAAGTGCGCGGCAAACGCGTCGCGCTGACCGTCGCGCAAACTCCCTTCATTCCCCATCATTATCACCGGAGAGGAAAAGCCCTATGACCCGTTATTACACCGAAGATCACGAATGGATCGAAGTCGATGGCGACAGCGCGACCGTCGGCATCACCGATTATGCGCAAAGCCAACTTGGAGATATTGTCTTTGCCGAAGTGCCTGCAACCGGTGCAACACTAAAAAAAGGTGGCGATGCGGCGGTGGTAGAATCGGTTAAGGCTGCGTCGGACGTATACGCACCGGTCAGCGGCATCGTGACCGATGGCAACGGCGCGCTTGAGGGTGACCCTGCGCTGGTTAACAGCGACCCCGAAGGCGAGGGCTGGTTCTTTAAGCTTACGCTGAGCGACACAAGCGAACTCGACAGCCTGATGGACGTTGTGGCCTACAAGGCATTTGTCGACGGACTTTAAGAAATTCTGCCCGCGAATGGCGGGCATTGGAGAATGACATGCGTTATTTACCGCTAACCCAGAGCGACCGGCAAGCAATGCTGGGTGTCATCGGGGCAAAGTCTATCGATGACTTGTTTGTCGATGTCCCTGCCGAAGCGAAAATGGATGGCCCAATCCAAGGGCTGCCAAATCACGCCAGCGAAATGGCGGTTGAGCGGCATTTTTCGCACCTTGCGCGCAAGAACATGGCGGCGTCCCACCATCCTTTTTTCCTTGGTTGCGGAGCCTACAAGCATCATGTTCCTGCTTCTGTCGATCACATAATCCAGCGCGGCGAATTCTTGACTGCATATACGCCTTATCAGCCCGAAATCGCACAGGGCACGTTGCAGATGCTGTTCGAATTCCAGACTCAGGTTGCGCGGCTTTTGGGCTGCGATGTCGCCAATGCGTCGATGTACGATGGTTCGACGGCGTGCTGGGAAGCTATCGGTATGGCAGGCCG
>JANMQN010000190.1:0-4997 GCA_031370535.1 Sphingomonadales bacterium
GAACGAGCCGAACGCCGAGCGTGCATCGCGACCGCAAACGCTAGGTATCCAAAAGGCCGAGCGTTTCGGCTGGAATTATCTGGCGGGCGGCTACGCTGCGGTATGGGCCAAAGCCAACACACGCACTGCCATTTTCGACGCAATGATGCGGCGCGAAGTTTATGCGACGTCGGGGCCGCGCATGGTTGTGCGCTTCTTCGGCGGTTGGGATTTTTCGGACGCCGACCTCAAAGGCAATTGGGCCAAGGCTGGCTATAAGCGGGGCGTCCCAATGGGAAGCGACTTGAAAAAAGGCAAGGGTGCACCGAAATTCATGCTCTCTGCTCTCAAGGATCCCATGGGGGCCAATCTCGACCGAGTTCAGGTCGTGAAAGGCTGGATAGATAGTTCGGGCAAGCTGCAGGAAAAAGTCTTCAACGTCGTCTGGAGTAGTCCCGAAAAGCGAAAGATCGGCGCGGACGGCAAAATCCCTGCGGTGGGTGATACTGTCGATATTGCTACGGCGAGCTACGCGAACAGCATCGGGGCGCCTGAACTGAAGAAGGTCTGGGAAGACCCCGAATTCAATCCGAAGCTCAAGGCATTTTATTATGTCCGCGTGCTGGAAATTCCGACACCGCGTTGGGTTGTCTACGACGCACTGCGTTACGGTGCGAAGCTACTGCCAGGGACCGAATTGAAAGCCCAGGAACGCGCTTATTCGTCGCCAATCTGGTACAATCCGAAAAGGTCTGATCCTACTCAGCCTCGATTTCGGCAAGGATAGGATCAGGATCAGCAATGCCCATTAGGCGGCGCATCGCCAACCTTGCCAGCCGCTGAGTTTCGGTCTTGCGCCGCGCCGCCGCCAGCGGAACGAGCGCTGCAGGTCGGGCGATTTCTGCGTCATAGGCATCGGCGATGATAAGCCCAGCCCGTTCTGGCATAAACGTCTCGCCGTGTAACGGCCCTATGTCAAAACCGGCGGGCACAGCCCAGAAAAACCGGTCGCAAAAATCGAGATATTCGGGCCATTTCTGGTCGCCCAAAAGATCGGCACGCGAACATTTGATTTCAACGACAATGATTTCGCCCTTGCCATTGATTCCCATCAGATCGGCGCGGCGGTTATTTCGCAGGCCCACCTCTGGCTGAACCATGATCTGGTTGCGCAGAAACAGCCGCGACACGCCTCGTGCCACCGCGGGTGCGCCCGTAAAGGAATTAAATGCTGCAACAGAATCCATACGCCAGCACTAGAACGTAGTGAGAACAAAATAAAGGCCCCTTTTAGGGGCCCTTATGTTTTGGATGTCTCCAGCCGTATATCAACGATAGAAAATATGATTATCGACGCTACCGAGGCGGGTCAGGCGCCAGCCGGGCGATACATGGCGCGCGTGGAAGAACAACGCGCCTTCGACCGGGCTTTTCCAGCTATCATTCAGCGCAATCTTGCTGATGGCTACTGCATTGCGCCAGTTGTTGCTGCCAGTTGCGATCGGAGGCATTCCGCCACCGCGCACGAAAGAAAACTGACTTTTCTGATAGACGACGCCGCAGAGCGTCGCTGGAAACCGTCCTGATTTCGAACGCGCCATTACGACGCGGGCTACTGCGAGCTGCCCGGCGAGCGATTCGCCCTTCGATTCGAAGTAAACCGCGCCGGCAAGGCAGCGTTCTTCCGAACTGAGCGTGTCGTTAGTGTCTTGGTTGCGAACCAATTGTGCCAGGGAAGATGCCGAGATGGCCTCGCCGTTAGTGTTTTGGAGAAAATCTTCGGATTCAGGCTCCACGACCGGGGACCCGCCATTTCCAGGAACAAATATGATGTCGCCATTTTCAGCGAGGGTGGCAGTGACCTTGCCATTTTTTGCCAGATCGAGCTTTTGCTGATCGGCGGAAATTTGTGCTGCATCTACTATGATTGTAGAAGCGTTAAGAGCGGTGCTTTGGTTGTTACCGAGAGCAAAACCGGCATCGGCAGTGACCACCGCAGAAACCAGCGTAAACGAAATGGCCGCAACAGAGGCAGCCCGAACCATTTTCAACATTTATCGTACATTAGTGCGGCGGCACCAGCGGATAAGCCTTTAATATTTTAATTTGGCTCGTCTTTTGTTGCATCCGACTCGCGTGTTTGTCCGGTCACCCCTATTGTGTCCCGCGTGACAACCTTCGCTACTCGTTAATCTGGCATTTATTGTGCGCCGCAACAAAGTCAAGCGCTAGCCGCCAAAAGTTCGTTCAAACGTTCTGACGATGCGACATCCAGTTCCAATACCCAAAGATCGCGGTCACGAGACACGCGCTTTTTCCAGTAAGTGGCAATTTCCAAACCATTTTCCTCTCTTTGGAGGGTAACGGGCTGCCAAGCTGATGTGCCGTCAATCGAGGGATAACGATCAAAAAGCATTGGTTCTGTGCCCCTGATCTGGCCGATTATCAGGATGGCACCCGAGGTCGAATCACCCTTGTGCAACACGGTCGCAAAATCACCACCGGCTTCGGTTAACCGTTTCAGTGCAGAAATCTGAAAATCGCTGGTGAGGCGAGGCTCAATCAAGCAGCGTCGCGCTCTTCGGACAACGTCAGAAGTGCATACATCGCAGCTGAATCTGCGGCCCCGCGCAGTTGCGAGCGGAATTTCTCGTCGCGAAACAGGCGCGAAATCTCTGCCAGTGCCCTCAAGTGCGATGCGCCATCTTGCGCAGGGGAAACCAGCGCACAGACCAGATCGACAGGTTCATCATCGACTGCGTCATAATCGACGGGCTTGGCCAGCCGTGCAAATACCGCGACAGGCATATCGATACCAATGACCTTACAATGCGGAATCGCCGTGCCGCCGCCAAAGCCCGTCGGGCCAAGACGCTCACGCTCGATCAAGCCCTCATGCACAGCGTTAGCATCCAGCAAATAATTTTCTGCGGCAATGGCTGAAAGACGTGCGAGCAAGTCGGATTTGCCGGAACAAACCACATCCGCTGCAACAGCCCCTTCAACGAGTCTGGTAGAAAGTCTAATCATATAATGTTCAAATGCGACCGGTCGGAACCGGGGAAGCAAACCCCAAATCTTTGAATAAATTTACGTTATAGTTATGAACTAGCCGAATTCTAAGGTGCAGATTTTGGTTCAACCCATCCGATCGTGCCATCTTCGCGGCGGTAAACCATATTATGTCGTCCAGTTCCAGTGTTTTTAAACAGCAACGCCGGTGTGTTGCGCAGATCCATCAACATTACTGCATCGGAAACGGTCGATTCGGGGATATCCACGCTCATTTCAGCGACAATAACCGGAGCTTCAGGCGGCGGTGCGTCTTCGTTGAAATTGCCGCCGTCGAACACGGTATATGCGGCCTCTTCTTCGCGAACTGCATGCGCGGTTTGTTCATGTCGATCCTGCAAGCGTCGCATATAGCGGCGAAGCTGCTTTTCGATCCGCTCGGCAGCCTTGTCTAGCGCGACATGTGCGTCCTGTGCCTCTCCTCGGCCTTTCAGGACAAGGCCCTGCATGACGTGCATCACGATATCGCTCGTGAACCCATCGTGCGGACCGCGCCCAAAGGTCGCGTGCGAAGACAATGCTTTGGAAAAATATTTGTCGGCAATCGAACCCAAGCGCTTTTCGACATGGCCTTGCAGTGCTTCACCCGTTTCGACCTGATGTCCTGAAACCCTGATATCCATAGCCTGTCTCCTTTATACTAAAGCGCTGACTCCGATTCGAGCCATAAAGCGTCATTGATCTTAGCGATAAACTCCTGATGCCGCACAAGTTCCGCTTCGGAAGCAGCATGAGGTCTTGGCTCGCGGTAAATTCGCGTGATTTCGGCGCTGACAACGAACGATTCTGCAAATGCACTGTCGTTATCCGCTAGTCCGAGGCCGATCTGCCGGCCGCCGGTCAGTTCGATATAAAGCTGCGCCAACAATTCAGCATCGAGCAACGCGCCGTGCTTTACGCGGTGACTGCGATCAATTCCGTACCGCGTACACAAGGCGTCGAGTGAAAGCTTTGCGCCGGGATGCTTCACGCGCGCCATTGCCACCGTGTCGACCATACGGTCCATCGATACCGGTGCAAGCCCGCATAATTGCAGTTCATTATTGAGAAAGCCAAAGTCGAAGCTCGCATTATGCGCGACCAGCGGACTGTCGCCAAGAAACGTGATCAGTTCGCTGGCTTTTTGCGCGAACAACGGTTTGTCAGACAGAAATCGGTCGGACAGGCCATGCACCTGTTCGGCAGCGGCCGGCATCGGGCGCTGCGGATTGTAATATGCGTGATAGCTATTGCCGGTCATCACCCGGCCAATCATTTCGATGCATCCTATTTCCACCATCCGGTCCCCGGTTAAGGGATCAAAACCCGTGGTCTCTGTATCGAAAATAATCTCTCGCATTCTGTTACCGAATGTGAGCCTCTTTGAACGCTTATGCAAGACCCCCGCTCAGCTTTTTGACAAGCGCGCGGACATCCCGCCGCGTTTCGGCCAACGATTGGCCGGTATCGATAATATGGTCGGCACGGGCACGCTTGTCGATATCGTGCATTTGCAGTGCCAATATATGCTCGAAGCGGTCGATCGTCATTCCCGGACGCGACAGGACGCGCCGGCGTTGCATTTCCGCAGGTGCAGATACCACCACGGTCACGTCGACATGCTCATCCCCGCCTGTTTCAAATAGCAAGGGAATATCGAATAAGACCATGTCGGCATTCTTATGCTCTATCAGAAATGCCGCACGGTGCCGGGCTACTGCGGGGTGAATTAATGCCTCCAGTCGCGCGAGACGATCACGGTCCCCAAGCACGGCGGCACCCAGGGCCTGACGGTCTACGCCGCCTGGTCCGGTTGTTCCTGCAAACAGCGCCTCGATTTCCGCGACGAGTTCGCCGCCTGCCGCCTGCATGGCATGGACAGCGGCATCGGCATCAAATACCGGCACGCCTTCGTCCGCGAACATTGCGGCAACCGCCGACTTGCCCATGCCGATCGATCCAGTAAG
>JANMQN010000048.1:0-8103 GCA_031370535.1 Sphingomonadales bacterium
CACCGCCGAACACAGCGTCATCCAGCACTTCCAGATACTCTCTGACGGCGCGGCCAGCCGCTTCAGGCGGCAGGCCTTCTTCGCCAGACACCGATCGCTGCCGGTGGACATCGGCGCGGATAAGACTTGCATCGACTGCAAAGCCTTCACCGCCAACCAGCCCTTCGGCCATGCAGCGCTCGACGGTCATCTCGAACAGCTGGCGCAGCAGGTCACTGTCGCGGAAGCGGCCATGCCTGTTCTTTGAGAAGGTCGAGTGATCGGGCACCGCGCCATCGAGACCAAGCCGGCAGAACCAGCGATAGGCAAGGTTGAGATGGACCTCTTCGCAGAGCCGGCGCTCCGACCGGATGCCCAGCAATAACCGACGATCAGCATCCGTATCATCAGTTCAGGGTCGATTGAGGGTCGCCCCGTGTCGCTGTAATAGGGCCGAACATGCTCGCGGATGCCGTCCAGATCGACGAACCGGTCGATCGAACGCAGCAAATTATCCGACGGCACATGGTCCTCGATGCTGAAGCTGTAAAACAGCGCTTCCTGCATCACCGTTCGCTCGCCCATCATCAGCATAACTCCCAACTACAGTTATGTTGAATCAGAACCTGCTCGCCTCTTCAAGGGGAGTTTTTCAACAGAATAGGGCCGGAAGCAGACAGTCTGCTTCTGTGCGTGGATCGATGAATAGCGAGCGTTTAGGCCATTCAGAACGCTTGGCTTTTGCGCGAAAATTGCGGACGTTAGGTCGATCAACGCGCTCTATTAATACCTGCCCTGTATTCAGCGTCAATTGTTTCAACGGTCAATGTTTGGCAAATATGCTGGTCTTGCCGGAGCCAAAGGCAATGACATTGTAGTGATCTGCCGGATAGCCTGGTGCGTCCATGCCGGGCGAGCCCAGTGGCATTCCAGCAACCGCCAATCCGCGAACGCCCTTTGGCTTTGCGGCCAGTACCCGCTTCATATCAGCAACAGGCACATGTCCCTCAAAGGCAATCCCGTCGATAATGGCAGTGTGGCACGAGGCCAGACTGGCGGGCATTCCCAACCGCTTGTGGATTGCAGCACGATTAGCATCATCAACAATCTTGACAGCGCGACCGAATTTTTGGCGCACTTGGGCCGCCCATTTTTCGCAGCACCCACAACCGGGGTCGCGGTGCATCACGATGTCATTTGCCGCCATCGCCGATGTCGAAAACAAGGCAAGGGTGAGAATTAGTTTTTTCAAGGGTGATCTCCATCACTTCAATGCGGTAGAATTCGGGGGCGACGACGCCGCCCCCGAACATCGTCACTTATTTGGCTTCCATGTCGCCCATGTCATGGCCTTCGTGGCCGGACTTTTCGGATGATTTGACTTTGTCATCGCAGCAAGCCATTTTGCCTTCCTCGCCCTTCTTGCAGCAGCACTCCTTCTTTGGAGCAGGCGGTTCTGCTGCAAAGGTTGCACCGGACAAGGTCAGCGCCACTGCGCCGATTAGCATCTTCATTCTCATAATAATCTCCATAATTTGATTAGTTGAACAGCTTTCAGCCAAATCGTGGAGGTGGCGTTTGCGGCATGGCGTTTATCCCAACTGTCAATGGCTCTTGTTCACGCAGATATTTCAGCGAGTAGAGAGCGATATGGTAATTGCGGGCATCCGCTGTCTTAAATAAAATAGGACAGCCGAGGTGACACATGCCAGCCTGTTGCTCATCCGAATGATGGGTCGGCGCAGAGTCCTCAGGGCCGACCAGACTGGCCTCCATATCTGCGCAATTTTCCATCATTTGGCTTTGCGTGACGGGCTGGGGACCCGATGAGAAACAATTCGCTTCGGAACGCGCTGCAACCATAATCATCGTCAGCGCCAACAGCGCGTGGATGACAGACATTAACCGGGGGCGACGAAATAAATTCACATCTTAGAATAGCTCAACGCCCGCTTCAAAACAACATTGAGGTTGCTAACCGACCCAATGGCTAAGAACAACGGTGTGCCAGTCACACCCCGAAAGCGGACATATGTTTCAGCAAATGAAAAGCGCGGGAATTGGGCGCAATTCAGAACGGCGGTAAATGGGCCGTTTGTTGGTTGAACGCTTTTGGACAGGAACCAGTGAGGAGCTGCCAATAAGCGTTCGCCCGAGCAATTGCCGCTTAAATTGCGGCCGGTCGCCGCCCGATATGGCTGCAACTGACCGAATGTCTAGTAATTCGACATTCGGTCGGCGCATTTTCTCATCAACAACCTGCTTGCTCGTCGCCAACGTGCAGTCGAGGTCGAAGACAATGAACTTTTTCATCACCGGCGACCGGGACCAGTATTACTGTGCAGTCTTATCGTGACTTTTCAACCATGCCTGCATCTTTGCGATCTCTTTGGTTTGTGCAGTTATCGTCATCTGCGCCATGTTGCGCGTTTGCTTATCCGTGGCTTTTTCCAGCGCGACGCGTGACATGGCGATCGCACCGCGATGATGCTCGATCATTTTGCGTGTCCACAGCTCCGAAGGTTGTCCCGCCTTCGCCATCATCATTTTTTTGTGCATATCCATTTCGGTCGCGCCGTAAGGGTTGGCCGGATCATTCATCATCGCCATCATGTCCGCATGCTCCATAGGCATTTTGCTATGATCCATTTTGTCATGATTCATGGGAGGCATCGGGGCCTTATCGGCTGTTGGCATCTTGCTGTGGTCCATAGGAGGCATTGGCGCTTGTTGGGCCAGCGCCGGTGCTGCCATGGCAAATGCTGTTGCCGCAATTATAATCATTTTCATTGTCGTTTCCTTCTTTAGCTTGTCGGCCGACCATAACCCGACTGCATGCGCGAGCTATTTTTGTAAGTTCTGTTCGCGAAGCTGTCATTGCAGACATTGATGGCAAGTGCGCGAACGCAGTTGGCCAATTTATATGGCTCCCACCAGCTAACCCCACAGCAGCACGTTGGTTCCGCTGGAACTGATCGCTTGCAATTAGTCTATCCGTATCATTGTCGCGATGAGGACAAATCAAAAAACGGATGCGTCTGGGCGCAAAGCTGCCATAAACGCGATTATTCAACTCCCGACGGCTTTCGACAACCTTGCGGACATTCACAACGCCCCAGTTACGCCACAAAAGCTGACATCCATAAGACTATACCGATGGTCTCAACCGTAAATCAATATGACAAGATTGTATGCGTTCGCATCCGCATGTGCATCCTATATCCGGCACGTGCCCGATATAACTGAGTCGGTTGTGAGCCGATTGGGTCTATGCAGAAGTCGGGAGAATATTGACGTAAGTTAAGTAGCTTAACTCGAAAGGGTAACCCTCACTGCACTTTTGGAGAATTGTTGCAAAATGACTTAACTGTCACACGCGCTTATTCAATCGAAACCCAGCTCGGTTGATCCCGGAGTGGTTTGACTTGCGTCCCCAGACTACTCCGGGTGCATCGCCATTTAACTCGACTCTGTGCATGCATCAAAATGCCAGGATATTGGCACGGCCATATTCACCAGCATTTCGCCGCCCATACTGGAGCATTAGTGGACGGCCTAATGTTAAGCTTGATCGCGATTTGGTTCCACAGCTAGAACAGATCTAACCCGGTAGAATGGTCGAGTAGCGATGCGTTAGTTCCTGTGGTCGCATTCTTCCGTTCAATCGCACATGCCAGAAATCGTCGCAGTCCGGCCTTAATTGCTACCTTAACGGAACGACCGCACATTAATATGATTATGGTAAATTACCGCCGATAATGGATCGTGGATTTTCATGACATTCCGTTCATCGATACTTATTGTGGAAGACCAGACCGTGATTGGAATGGCCTTAAGCTCTGCAGTTGAATTTGCGCGGGGCGACGTCGTTGGCCCGGCAGCAAGTGTCGAGTCAGCGCTCAACTTGTTGGATACCCACGCCGTTTCGGGCGCAATTTTGGATGTAAATTTGGCAGACGGAATAGTAACTCCGTTGGTCGAATGCTTACAAAAGCGAAACATTCCCATTATACTTCAAACTGGAGCAGGATTACCAAGCGCTTTAAAAGCCTTATTTTCTGACCTCGTGGTAAAAATGAAACCAATTTTTTCGCAACCGTTGGTCAACGAGCTGTTTGAATTAATCGCGAAAAACCGTGCGTCTGAAGCAAAGCTAAGCCCGTCAACTCACTAGGCGATAATGTAGGTTAGAGCACAATTCACCGATTAACTATTGCGTCCAAACAAAAAGCCCCGCCGTTTCGGGCAGGGCTTCGTTGAAATGTGATCTAAGTTATGCGAACTGAACGCGACGCGCTGATTTTTTACTGCGCATTGAAAATCCGATCGCACCAAATCCAAGTAACATCATCAACCAAGTCGCCGGTTCAGGAACTGGGCCAGCCACAAATGCAACACTGCCGCCAAAGGCGCCGTTTTGCGTACCCGGGGTACCTTGCAATCTGAGTCGATAGGTACCTGCGTTGATTGAGGTGTTGGGCAGCCGGCGAAACTCTTCCAAGTCAGTGCTGAAAGCCGTGGCAGGAACATTAATGCTCCCGGCGCCTGGCAGCGGGCCAAGAAAAGTTACTGACGAGAAGTCTGTGTCGTTCGGTCCGCCTTCCGCGGTTGCGGTGGTGCTTGCGAGTATCCTTATGGTGCCACCAACGGTAGTGGTAAACTCAAGTATTTCGTCAAAAATGTTGGTGAGGTTGCCGTCGCTAAATCCAATACTAAATGACCCATCGGGAGCTTGGTCGAGGGTAGTATTAACGGTGGTGTTGCCTGTGATGAGTACGGCGCCTTGTGCAGGAAAAGCAAATGCGAGCGCGCCGATCGTAAGTAATTTTTTAGCGGAAGATTTTATCATTTTGTAGACCCCATTTATATGTGTTTCAAAATCCTCCCGATTTTGCAAACCGGCCAGCGCGGCGTCGGTTCCAAACAGACTCATTTAAACTTCATTAACTATAACATTCAGTGCCCTCATGTCCTAAAATGGCACACATCTTATCACGATGAGGGACATTATGCTGTCCTGTATTATTCCACGCTCATGGAGACCTGCCCGCATACCCGCCGGCACGCGCGACTAAGTGAACTAGATGCTATGCAATTGGTGTCATTAGCGCCAAAAGGCGCAGCCGGACTGTTTCATGAATGTATGTCCGCTAATCGGGCAAATTCGCTAGAACCTGCCTGCTCGGACACGACAACATTGCTGCCGTTCACTGCTCCGAACTTAGTCGTCACCGGCCGCTCGTTCAGCAGGTTTGCGGAGCCCATGAATGACCGGTATCAGGGCTGTCCGCCACCACCCTGTTAGGCTGGAATGTTAGCGTTATGGCACGGTATCGTTGATCGTGCTGTGTCCATTTACGGTCATCATTCAAGCCCTCGCGCAACGTTTAGAGCTCTCGATAAAGCCCCCCACACCGTCAATTTTTGCCGAACCTTTGCCAGCACGCTTCGCGCTGTACAGAGCAATGTCTGCGCGATGGAGAAGTTCGCTTCTGTTCAAAATTTGCTTGTTCCATTGAATAGCGCCAATTGTTGCTGACACATCCAACGAACCAGTGGAATATGGAGTTTTTATCCTTAGGTCAGCCAGTAGCTGTACCAGAAGAGACTTAAGACTGCCACATGCGTCAGGGTCACTAATGACTGCAACAAATTCGTCACCGCCCAATCGCGCACAAAATGAATCGCGCGGAAGAGACGACAACAATTTTTTGGCAAATTCCTGCAGAACCTCGTCCCCAGCCAGATGACCACATCTGTCGTTGACCGCTTTGAAGCCATCGAGATCCATCAGCACCAATGCGACCGGACCGCCAGATACTGCTGCTTTCTCAAGGTTGCAGTCCAAATATTCGTTGAAATGTGTCCTGTTAGGCAGCCCGGTTAGATCGTCGTTATAAGCAGAGCGGCGCAGGCGTGCCTCCAACGCATGTTGTTGACTGATGTCCTGAAAGACACCGATCACGGAAGCCGGTTGGCCTTCATGCAATTCGACTTCGCCAATACTTCGCACGCGCCTTGGTTCACCTTGCGCGGTTACAAAATCTGTTTCGACCTCGAACGGCTGACCGGTCTCGACGGCATGTGTCAGCGCATTTGAGATGACGATGCGTGCCTCACCGGGATAGAAATCGAGAGCATCCTCAATCCGGTGCTGGGTGCCTAGGGGAAGGCCGTGGATCGCATAAACCTGTTCTGACCAATGGGTTTTGTTATCGTCAATTGTGAAACGCCAAGAGCCCATATTCGCCATGCGCTCGGCTTGGCGGAATTGGCGATTCCGAATGCTCAGCTGTCGAATGTGCTCTGCGCCTTGATCAATGAGCTTTGCTATTTTCAACTTGGATGCGTGCCGCTCGATCATTACTTCTACCAGCTTGGCGAGATCTTTTAGAACTGCTAGTTGGCCGGACGACAGTTGATGGGGTTCATCATGGATCACACAAAGCGTTCCGATTGCGATTGGGCGATGCTTTAAGGATAACTCGCCCTGAACAAATATCGGCACTCCAGCATAAAATACAATGTTGGGTTCGCCTGTAACTAAAGGATTGCGGGAAAAGCGTGGGTCGCTTCGCGCATCTGGGACGATCATCACCGTATTTTCCCGAATTGCGTGCGCACAAAAAGCATCTTGGCGGGAAGTCTGTGCTACGCAAAGGCCTGACTTAGCTTTGAACCACTGCCGATCCCTGTCAATCAATGAAATCAGCGCAATCTTGCAGCCTGACACAAACGCTGCCAACCGGGTCAGTGCGTCGAATTCGGCCTCGCTGGGCGTGTCCAAAATTTTGAGTTGATCGAGAACGTCGAGACGTATTTCCTCATCCCGCAGCTCACTGAAATCAAACTTGGCTTTCAATTGATGGTTCATGAATGATTGAACGGCACGCCGATCATCTTCTTTAATTTAGATTTGTGCGTAAGGTCGGTTGCCGAATTGCAGCTTAAACCTTGGTTGCTTGCAAATCCGCCGGACAGAAAACGGCCCACACGCGGTCATAGCAAATAGATCGAACAGAATAGCAGCTTTCGGGCTCGCTGCGAGCGGAGCTTGATGTCCGAAATGTTCGCGGATACTGTCACTACGGCTAAACGCGGCAGCGCCCGTGGGACCTGCAAACTTCGATAGACGGCAGAAACCTTAATTGCGCGCGCGTATCCAATCTTGACTAGCTAACAGGCATCGCGCATTCGAACTGCATGGTGCACTGAAAGCCGGTGTGTTCCCACCTGCGTACGATGCTGCCTTTCAGCGTGTCCCTGATACTCATTTCTATCAGTTGCGTTCCGAACCCGGTTGATGCCGGCGTCGTTGTTGGACTGACCCCGCCCGCTTCAATCCATTCCAATTCGACGATCGCTCTGCCACCAGCATCAGCGGCTACCGTGCAGCGAATGGCAACGGATCCTTGGGCCGTTGCCAAAGCGCCGTACTTCACAGCATTAGTCGATAGCTCGTTGAATACGAGCGAGAGTGCGACGATTGCCGAATCCGGCAGTTCGACATCTTCGCCCGACCAGGTGATTTGCGGATACACAATCTGCAGGTCGTCCAGCAACGCGGCGAGCGAACAACTCTCGACATCTCCTGCAAACAACACATTCTGAGTTCGGGTGAGGGCCGCTAGGCGTTCGCCGATGCGCCGCACATAATCATCGATCGATGTCGCAGAGGGCCGTGTTAGCGAAATAATTGCGTTGATATTGGCAAACAGGTTGCCCATGCGATGATGCATCTCACCCATCAGCATTTCCCGGTGCGAATCCTGTTGCCTGCGGACAGTGATATCGTAATTGACACCTGTCATAATGTCGCCTGCCGGCCCCGTTTCATAATTGCCGCGACCGGCAAGCCAGCGTTCGCTGCCGTCAGGTGTAATGATCCGAAATTCTGACCGATAGCCTATCGCGTCGCTTCGAGCTGCCTCCATCTCCCCGCTTACCCGGTCCCGGTCGTTGGGATGAATCGCGGCGAAGGCATCATCAAGCGTCGCCAACGCTCTTTCATGCCTACGCCAAACGGATTCCGTAGCACCACGCCAACTGATAGCACCCGTGGAGATATCCAGTCTCCAGATAGCCAAGTCGCTGAAGTCCAACGCATCGTCGAGCATGGCGTGC
>JANMQN010000056.1:0-4215 GCA_031370535.1 Sphingomonadales bacterium
TGTCGTTGAACGCTTTGCCAAACGCTGAGATGATTGCAACAGGATCGAGTCCTGCCGCAAGTCCGGTGATCAACGCGGACACGATCACCACCAGCAATGGATTAAATCGAAGCAGAAATCCCAAAACGATGACTGCAATGCCGCTTAAAACCAGCACGGATTTTCCCCTAGCCCATGTTGCCGAACCCGCCGCCACCCGGCGTTTCGATGACCATGACATCGCCCGGAGCCATGTCAACGCTTGCCGTCGCCGACAGGATTTCCACCGTTCCATCGGAGCGTTCTATGCTGTTGATACCAACGGCTCCAGGGCCGCCGCCTGCCAAGCCAAATGGCGGCACCAGCCGCCGATTAGAAAGTATTCCTGCCTGCATTGCTTCGAGAAAGCGAATACGCCTGAGACCGCCGCGCCCACCTTGGTGCGCGCCTTTGCCTCCCGTCCCCTGGCGGATAGAAAATTCTTCCAGCAAAACAGGGAACCGAGTCTCGAGTATTTCAGGATCTGTCAGGCGACTGTTGGTCATATGGGTTTGTATTACATCTGTCCCATCAAAGTCTGGGCCTGCCCCCGAACCGCCAGCGATCGTTTCGTAATATTGGTGAGCATCGTTGCCGAAAGTGAAATTGTTCATCGTTCCCTGGCTTGCTGCCATTGCACCAAACGCGCCAAAGAGCGCGTCAGTTACCACCTGACTTGTCTCGACATTGCCCGCGACTACTGCCGCTGGATATTGTGGGCGCAACATGCAGCCTTCCGGAACGATCAACGTGATGGGAGCAAGGCAACCGTCATTCATTGGAATAGGATCATCAATCATCGCTCGCATAACGTAGAGCACGGCTGCGCGAACGACCGGCATTGGCGCATTGAAGTTACCCGTGTGCTGAGGGCTGGTTCCGGTAAAATCGATGGCCGCGCTGCGCGTCAGATAATCAACGGTAACAGCCACCGAAACTTGCGCTCCATTATCCATCGCGTAAGTAAACCGCCCGTCCGAAAGTCGGCCGATTAACCGCCGCACCGCTTCTTCAGCATTGGCGTTAACATGGCCCATGTAAGCGATCACGACATCGGAGCCGTATTCCCCAGACACACGGCGCAACTCAGATGCACCACGCGCGCAGGCAGCAATTTGTGCGGTTAGGTCAGCGATATTTTGATCGACGTTGCGCGATGGCCATTTGCCCGAATTCAACAAAGACCGGGTCTTGTCTTCAAGGAAATGCCCGCGGTCGACGAGCAGGACATTGTCGAACAGCACGCCTTCTTCGCCGACGCTTTTGCTATCCGGCGGCATTGAACCCGGCGAGATGCCTCCAATGTCTGCATGATGCCCCCGTGCTGCAACGAAATAGGTCGGCGCGTTATCCTCGTCGTCTAAGAATACAGGCATTATGACCGTCATATCCGGCAGATGGGTGCCGCCTTCATATGGCGCGTTGATCGCGTAAACGTCACCAGGCTGTATGCCACGGCCGTCACGTCCATCTGCGCGCTTCGCAAGGACAGTTTTCACACTTTGCCCCATGGAACCGAGATGCACGGGCATATGCGGTGCATTGGCAACGAGTAGCCCAAGTCGATCGAATAGCGCGCACGAGAAATCCAGCCGCTCGCGGATATTGACCGAGGTTGCACTGCGCTGAAGCGCCGATCCCATCTCTTCGGCTATGGCCATGAACAATCCGTTGAATATCTCAAGCCGGACAGGATCAACATCTGTACCGATAGCCCAATCAAGGTTTCGAGGGAGGTACCGGGTGAGGCGCAACGAGCCGTCGTCATCAACCCGCGTTTGCCAGCCTGGGTCGACCATCGTCGTTGACAGCGGATCAATAATTAGTAGCGGCCCTTTTGCCTCAAAACCAGCTGCAAGGGTCGCGCGGTCGAACACGGGCACCTTTGTGGTCGCGCTTTCGAGGAAGCAATCGACCACCTCCATAGCTGGGGCCGAGCTGCCAGCTGCCGGAGCAGTAAGCAAGGTGCTGTGTGACGTATCGGAAATCGCCTCAACACGCATCCGGTCAACGACCAGCGGCCCTGCGCCGCGATAGCCAAATTGCGCGAGGTAAAGTTCATCGAACGTCTTTGCCATTTTAGTCGGAGAACTAAGCGAGAGTTCTACTGTGCTCTCAGTTCCTTCGTGGCGCACAAAGACATGGGTTTCGGTTCGAACATTGGCAAGGTCAATCCCCTGCTCGCCAAGCTCCATTGAAGCTGCTTCGATCAATAAACGCTGTGCATCGGCAAGCGCCTCACCCGGATCATTCAAAAGCACATTCAGCGTGCGTTCCCGGACAACTGCTTGGTGCGCCAGCCCCATGCCATAGGCCGAAAGTACGCCTGACAATGGATGGATCAAGACCTCGTCCATGGCCAGCGCATCGGCGACAAGACAAGCGTGCTGACCGCCTGCGCCCCCAAAACACGATAGTGCGTAGCTCGTGACGTCATGACCCCGAGCGACCGAGATTTTCTTTATCGCGTTGGCCATATTGGCAACCGCGATTTGCAGAAAGCCTTGGGCAATCTCCTCAGGTGACATAACTTTGCCGGTGGCGGCGTGGACCTCTTGAGCCAATGAATGAAAACGCTGTGAAACTATGTCTTTGTCTATCGGCTGGTCGCCGGTGTCGCCGAACAGGTGCGGAAAATGCTGAGGTTGGATCTTGCCCAGTAATACATTGCAGTCGGTGACAGTCAGAGGCCCGCCTCGGCGGTAACATGCTGGGCCCGGCACAGCACCAGCGCTTTGTGGTCCTACGATAAACCGGTTGCCGTCAAAGGAACAGATGGAGCCGCCGCCCGCTGCCACTGTATGGATGCGCATCATGGGAGAACGAATCCGAGCACCGGCAACGATGGTTTCATTATCTCGCTCGAGGACACCGGCATAATGGCTCACATCTGTAGACGTACCGCCCATGTCGAACCCGATGATCCGCTCTACGCCAGACGCTGCGCCCGTGCGGACCATACCGATGATACCGCCAGCTGGACCTGACAGAATCGCGTCCTTTCCCTGAAACCGCTGACCGTCGGCGAGCCCGCCGCTGGATTGCATGAACAGCGGCCGGATGTGTCCGCCTACCGCTCGACTAAAGCTATCTATGTAACGCCTTAGGACCGGTGACAAATAGGCATCGATCAACGTTGTGTCCCCGCGCCCAACGAGCCTGATCAAAGGTCCAACTTCATGGCTGACCGATACTTGCGTAAAACCGATGTCGCGCGCGATTTGAGCCAGCCGCTGCTCGTGCACTGTGAACCGGTATCCGTGCATCAACACAATCGCGATCGACCGGAACCCGTTCTTGTGAGCTTTCGAAAATTCGGTCTTGGCTCGCTCTTCGTCGAGAGGAGTTAATACAACTCCGGCCGCGTCAACCCGCTCATCAATTTCCACTACCAGTGCATGGGGCGGATCCGGGCGTTCAATATTGCGAACGAACAGCTTTGGTCGGTCTTGATAACCGATGCGCAGCGCGTCCCCAAAACCCCTTGTTATCGCCAACACGGTTGGCTCGCCCTTCCGCTCAAGCAAGGCGTTAGTTGCGACAGTTGTTCCCATTCGCACTTCGCAGTCCGGCAGGGAGCCCGAAGCAACACCGGTTAATTGCCTAATGGCAGCCACAGCGGCATCCTCGCTGCGAGCAGGATCTTCAGATAAAAGCTTGGCAGTTATAATCTCGCCGTTCGGTTTCCGCGCCACCACGTCAGTAAATGTGCCGCCACGATCAATCCAAAAATGCCAGCGCTCTTCATCGGACATGTATGAGGACTAACAATAGCGCGGCTCTGATGTCCAACAGAATGCTCATCATAGGCGGTTTAGTTACGATAAACCGGCAATTTACTCCAAGTTGCAGGACCTGAAGGTTTGTAGCTTGTTTACAGAAAACACAGCTCGTCAAGGAGCGATCAGACTTGATTCGCAGTCCGTGTGTTACCAGTCCTGATTGACCAACCTATTGGAAATACTCGGCAATGCGCAGCCTACCAATCCGCTTGCTTCCTAAATGCTTCCAGACTGGAATCGAAAAAGCCCCGCTGGTAACAGCGAGGCTCGTAATGATTTGATTTTACTCAGTAAGTTGGTTGCGGGAGTAGGATTTGAACCTACGACCTTCAGGTTATGAGCCTGACGAGCTACCGGGCTGCTCCATCCCGCGCCACCAACTTGCGATCCATCTCAGGAACGCCACAAACTAAAA
>JANMQN010000058.1:0-36244 GCA_031370535.1 Sphingomonadales bacterium
AGCCGAATTTGCAAATCCTCCTTCCGGAGGGTCGTGTGCCGTGGGCGGGGCATAGCGGGCAGCATGCGATCCCGCAGCTGATCGAAGAAATCGGGCGCAACAAGATCACGCTGATATTCTGCAACACGCGGTTCTTGGCAGAGTATATCTTCCAGAAATTATGGGACGCGAACGAGCCCAAATATGCCATCGGCATCCACCACGGCTCGCTGTCGATCGAGGCTCGGCGCAAGGTCGAAGGGGCGATGGCCGACGGCAAGTTACGCGCGCTCGTATGCACAGCATCGCTCGATCTAGGGGTCGATTGGGGCGATGTCGATTGCGTCATCCAGATGGGCGCTCCCAAGGGATCCTCGCGACTGCTGCAACGCATCGGGCGCTCGAACCACCGGATGGACGAGCCAAGCAAAGCCATCCTCGTTCCCGGCAACCGCTTCGAATATCTGGAGGCGCAGGCAGCCTATGATGCGGTGAGCGAAGGCATTCGCGACGGCGAGGCGTTTCAATTGGGCAGTTACGATGTACTGGCGCAGCATGTAATGGGCATTGCCTGTGCAGGGCCATTCGACGCGGCGGAGCTGCTCGTCGAGGTGCAATCGGCGCTGCCTTATTCGGCGCTCGATGCTGCAACCTTCGCGCGTGTTATCGAATTTATCGCCACCGGTGGCTATTCGCTCCGAGCCTATGACAAGTTCAAGAAGCTGGTCAACGGCCCGGACGGCAAATGGCGGCTATCGCATCCCAAATTTGCCGCGCAGCACCGCTTCAATGCCGGTATTATTGTTGATAGCCCCATGCTTGACGTTCGTTTTCGCAACGGGCGTAAACTGGGCAGGGTCGAAGAGGGTTTTGCCTCGACGCTCTCGCCCGGCAACACCTTCACCTTTGCCGGAATGGCGCTTGAAGTCGAATCTATCAAGGATCTCGACCTTATCGTCCGCGCCGCAACGAAGCCTGCGAATACGATCCCGAGTTATATGGGCGCGCGGATGCCGTTGACGACGCATCTCGCTGACCGCGTGCGGCATATGCTGACCGACCGCGCAGGCTGGGCGCGCTTTCCCGACGAGGTACGCGAATGGCTCGAGATGCAGGCCTATCGAAGCAAGATGCCGCAGCCGGGGCAGTTGCTCGTCGAGACCTTTCCTCACGACAAGCGACATTATATGGTGACCTACCCGTTCGAAGGCTGGAACGCACACCAATCGCTGGGGATGCTGCTTACCCGGCGGATGGAGAGCCGGGGGCTGATGCCAATGGGTTTCGTCGCGAGCGATTACGCGCTCGGCGTGTGGAGCTTGAAGCCGATCACCGAGCCCGCGCCGTTGTTTTCCGCCGACATATTGGCGGACGAATTTGTCGATTGGGTGGAGGGCAGCTACCTCCTCAAACGCGCATTTCGCGAGGTCGCGGTGATCAGCGGGCTGGTAGAACGCCAGCATCCGGGCAAGCGCAAGACTGGCAAGCAGGTGACCTTTTCAACGGATCTAATCTACGATGTGCTGCGTAAATATGAGCCTGACCATTTGCTGCTCGAGGCCGCATGGGCGGACGCTCGCGCGCGGCTGACCGACGTCGGGCGATTGGGAGACCTGCTCGACCGAGCTGCAGACACGATGTTGCATATTGACCTCGAACGAGTCAGCCCGCTGGCAGTGCCGCTGCTGGTGATGATTGGCCGCGAGAGTGTGGCGCAAGGTTCGGTCGATGACGAACTGTTGCTTGAGGCGGAGAGTCTGGCGGGTGTTGCGATGACGCCGTAAATTTAATCCTCCCCATCGACTTACGATGGGGAGGATCTAGCTAAATCAGTTCAACAAAGTCTGCTTCCAAAACATCAGCGACGTCCAGAAATTATAGTCGACATTTTCCTTTTTGGCAAAACCATGTCCTTCATTCTTGCCAAGCAAATGCCATGCAGTCCCGCCCTTGGCGCGGATGGCCTTGACGATCTGGTCAGCCTCGGAAGATGGCACGCGCGGGTCGTTGCCGCCGGTTACCACCATCATCGGCTTTGTGATTTCGGCCACGCGGGTCAGAGGCGAGATTTCGAGGAGCTTTGCACGCTGTGCAGGGTCCCGCTCATCACCATATTCGACGCGCCGCAAATCACGACGGTAACTTTGTGTGTTCTCGAGGAATGTTACAAAGTTGGAAATTGCGACAACGCAATTTGTCGACCGCAATTTGTCCTTATACTGCACCGCCGCCGCATAGCACATATACCCGCCATAAGAGCCGCCTGTCAGTGAAATGCGCGCAGGATCGACGCTCTTGTCCTTAGCGAGCGAGTCGATGAACGCTCCCATGTCCTTGACTGAGTCCTCGCGCTTAAAAGGTCCGTTATCAAGACTGACGAACGTCTTGCCATAGCCAGTCGAACCGCGGACATTGGGATAGAATATCGCGACGCCCAATTCGTTGAGCATATAATTGGTTCGGCCCTGAAAGCCAGGGCGGCTCTGCCCTTCCGGACCACCGTGGACATTGACAATCAGCGGACGTTGTCCGGGGAACTTTGCCGAGTCGGGGCGGTAGAGGAAACCCGACACCTCAAGCCCGTCAAAGCTTTTTACTTTCACCAGTTCAGGTTCGACATTTTTGGAGACATCGAGCCCGCCGGTTTCACTGGTCGTCCATCTCGTAACCGCCAGCGTCTTAGGATTTATGCTGAATGCGTCGGCGGGGCTGCGCGCCGATGTAAAGGTGAGCCCGATATCGCCCCATTCTGCAATCTCCAAACCGCCCGCTATGCCTGCAGGAAGCCCTGTGACAACGCGGGTTTTATTGGTTTTGGGATCAAACAATTTGACCTTGCTCATGCCCGCTTCATTGGTTGCATAAGCGATGAAGCTGCCATCGGGTGCGATGTCGAATTCATCCACGTCCCAACTTTCTGCTGGCCCGCGCGGCGTGAACGCACCGGTCTTGAGATCTATCGTACCGAGCCGCTGGAAGTTGGACCCCTCATCGGAGGTCACCCAAAGCCTGCCATCTGGCGCAAATTGCACACCACCATAAGCAACGTCTTTGGTGTGATCCCCAATCGGTGTCATTTTGCCGGTCGCCAAGTCGAGCAGCGATAGATCGGTATTTGTCACAGACACATATTGCGCGACCACGGCATTTTTCTTGTCGGGTGAGAATGCCGCGACCGCCCAGCCGCCGCCCTTGACCTCCGTCACCATTCGTTCGCTTTTCGGATCGCGGGGATTCATGACATAGATGTCGTTGTCGGTCCCATTACGACGAGTGGAGGTATAAGCGACAAGTTCGCCATCCTCGCTCCATGCATTGAGGCTGTTGCGACTTTTGCCGTCGGTAAGCAGGTTGAGCCTGCCGTCCTTGAGCGCATAAATCTGGTAGAACTCATTGCCGCCAATATCTTTTTGAATAAGCAGAACATCACCCTTCTTCGGGGCCCAGCTGCCACCGCCAACCGGCTCGGCCTCAAAACTGATCTGCCTGCGGTCCATCATTGGCCCAGCGACACGATGTAGTTGTGCGGTGTTACCGAAGCGCGTCGATACCAGCATCGACTTGTCGGTCGGATGCCAGCCAGTAAAGCTTGCGGTGCGAAACTCCATATAGGGCCGCGTTTCAACGGGCAGTTCGTCTGGGATGGCAGGTATGCCGTCAGCCACCAGCGCATCGGGCTTAGGTGCATCGGCCAGAGCTGGCGCTATAGGAAGCGTAAGCGCAGCAATCACAAGCAGTTTCTTCACGTAAAATCCCCTTCTCTTATCTTGATCCGCAATCGCTAACCCAGACAGAGACCGCCAACAATCGGAACAATGCATTGGCTTCGACAAAGCCTTCATTTGCTTCGACCGGCGGCGACTTGTGAGCACAAGCAAACAGGCGTAGCCTGTTTGCAGGAGACAGGAAAATGAAACGCATCTTTTTGGGGCTTTTAATGGCAGCAGGAGCGCCAGTCGCGGCGCAGGAACACGCAGTCGCCATTGCCGAAGACGTTCCTGCAATCATCGAGCAATTCGATATCGATCGTAGCGACCGCATGACCGTCCAGGTACAAGTCAACGGCAGCGAGGCGGTACCTTTCATCGTTGATACTGGGGCTGAGCGCACCGTCATTGCCAATGACCTTGCGCGCCGGCTTTCGCTTGAATCGGGCCCGACGCTGACACTTGCGACGATTTCGGGTAAAGCAAAGGTCAATTCGTTCGTCATCGACACGTTGACCACAGCAGCGGTCAATCTCGAGGGGCTAGAGGCGCCCGGCCTCGAACGTTCCAATCTCGGCGCTTACGGTCTGCTTGGCATCGACAGTCTTGAAGACACCCGCGTCCTGCTCGACTTCGCCAACCAGAAAATGGATGTGCTGCCGTCACGCAAAGCGCGGGGCAAGACCAAGCTCGAAAATGGCATGATTGTCGTCAGCGCAAAGAAAAAGGCGGGCCGCATGATTATATCCAGCGCCACGATTGATGGGATCAGGGTCGATATCATCCTCGACACAGGGGCACAAAGCAGCATGGCCAATTTGGCGCTGCGGGACAAACTTCGCCGTCGTCACCGCACCGGCGAATTTGTACCGGTGACGATGCGCAGTGTGACAGGATCGATACTGACCGGCGAATTCACGCAATTGCGCGAGATCGAAGTCGGCGGGCTGACGATCAATGATCTGCCGATTACATTCGCGGAAAATTATGCCTTTACCGCATTGCAGCTGCAGGAACGTCCGGCGATCCTGCTGGGCATGGACGCGCTGAAATTGTTTGACCGTGTCCTGATCGACTTCGGCAACAGGCGCGTGGGGTTTGACCTGCCCAAGGGCGTCGAGCGTAATTCTGCGACCCGCATGGCATCAGCCTATTGAGGGGTTGCACGAACTGCCAAGCGACAGCATAGCCGACGCATGTCGCATGCATTCGAATTTGGTGGCCAGAGTTTCGAGTTGGCGGGTGAAGCAGCGCTGTACTGGCCCTCACAACGGACTTTGCTGGTGTCTGACCTACACCTCGAAAAAGCCAGCGCCTTCGCGTTGGGTGGCCAGATGTTACCCCCTTATGATAGCCTGTCGACACTGCACGAAATCGCGGCGCTGGTTGCGCAATATCGGCCCGAGCGACTTGTATCGCTCGGCGACAATTTCCATGATGACGCAGGCGAACTTAGACTTGCTTCGGATGCGGCGCATCTGCTGAAACAGCTTGTTGCGCAAACCGACTGGATATGGATTACGGGCAACCACGATCGCAATATCGAAGCACGCTGGGGCGGCACGTCGGTCGATGAACTTGCGGTATCCGGGGTCCTATTGCGGCATGAAGCATTACGCGGCGAAGGTACGCCGGAAATATCCGGTCACTTCCATCCGAAATATCGGCAGCTTTTGCGCGGACGGATGGTATCGCGCCGCTGCTTTGTAAAAGGTCCCCGCAAGCTGATCATGCCTGCATTCGGGGCCTTCACCGGCGGCCTCGATGCGCAGGATGTTGCAATTTACAATGCATGTGACCTGGCTGAATCTGAACATGCCGAAGCGCTGGTATCGACGCGATCCGGTTTCGTGCGCTTTCGCCTAAACTGCGTTGGGGCGTTCGCCAAATAGTGCAGTGCCGATCCGGACGTGCGTTGCGCCAAGCATGATGGCGGTCGCAAAATCATCCGACATTCCCATACTGAGACCCGGCAAGGCATGACGTGCCGCCAGCTCGGCGAGCAGCGCAAAGAACGGTGCGGGCTCGATATCTGCAGGCGGCAGACACATCAGGCCCGCCACATTTATTCCCTGCTCCCGCGCTATGGCCAAAAGTTCGGGTAATGCATCCAAAGCGCAGCCACCCTTTTGCTCTTCTGCGCCGATGTTTACCTGAATGAAGCACGGAACCTCCCGCCCTTGCTCGCGCATCGCCTTGCCGAGCGCCGTCGCGAGAGAAATCCGGTCGAGCGAGTGAATGACGTCGAACAAGGCAATTGCATCGCCTGCCTTGTTAGACTGAAGCTGGCCAATCAGGTGCAATTCGATTCCGTGGTGCCGGGCTTTCAATGACGGCCATTTGTCAGCCGCCTCCTGAACGCGGTTTTCGCCAAATACCCGTTGTCCTGCGAGAATCAGCGGCTCGATTTCTTCGGCGCTTCGGGTCTTTGAAACTGCAATTAGGTTGATTGCATCGGCGGGACGTCGTGCAACTTTTGCGGCGGCCGCCATTTGCGATCTGATATCGGCCAAACGGATAACGGGTGTTTCATTTGTCGCTTGCATGATGCGCGCTATAGGCAAGTGTATGCGCCGCCGCCACCCCTTGCCAAAATGCTGGCTCATGACCGATCCGCGCTTTGGCGATGAATTGCTTGATGCGATTCGGCGGCTACCTTTTGGTTCCGGCGTCATTTTCCGTCATTATGCGCTGGACGAGGAGCAGCGGTACAAACTGTACCTAAACGTAAAGCGGGCTTGCAGGCGGCGTGGCCATATTCTTCTGCTTGCCGGAGATGAGCGCACCGCCCTACATTGGCACGCCGATGGCTTCCATCAACGCTCCGCCCGGCGCTCTAAATCGATCCACAGCGCCGCTGTTCATAACTCGCACGAACTCCGGCAAGTCAGGCGAATCAGAGTGGACATGATCCTTGTATCGCCTTTATTTGCGACCAACAGCCATAAGGGGCAGCGTCCATTAGGCAGGCTGGCATTCAACCGGCTGACTGCCGCTGTCACCGGTGTAAAAGTTATAGCCCTCGGCGGGGTCACCCGCCAGAGGTCACGCAGCTTGAACCCGCGACTTATCCACGGCTGGGCGTCTATCGATGCGTTCAGAAAAAACCCGGGTTAGAAACGGATTTTGGTACCGACATAGACTGCTTCGCTGTCTTTGCGGTTATCGGCAGTCGGCAATACGCGGTCGTTTTCGCTGCCATAACGGACGCCAGCGGTCACATCGATTTTGCGGCTGATTGAGAAGCTGCCGCCCACGTCAAGCTTGTAGTCGCCGGCCGCAGCACTACCGCGGGCAGGAGGCGCAACTTCACGGTTTTGATCAAGCTTGATGCTGGTGCTGAATTTGCTTGGCTTCTTCACAGCCTCGTCCAAGCGGAAATTGCCCTTACCCAGCTCGCTCAAAGGAACTTGCGCGGCAAGCTTTGGTGTAGATGGTGAGGCAAAACCCTGCCAGCCTTTTGACGCAGTCAGACGATAATCGACCGTCGACAGACGCAAGGCCTTGCCCGAACCCGCCTCAGCACCAGCGATGGCACTGCGCACCGATACAGCACCGGCTGTCAGGCGCGAATTGGCGCGCGCGGCGACCGTAATGGTGCGATTGGCGCTAATAACCGAGCCTGCCGGCGTAAACGGAAAGCGTCCGTTTGCCGAAGTGCTGATGGCGGAAAATTTTTGGGCGAGCAGGCTGTCGCCGCCCGACGGTGTGAAAGTGTTTAACCAGTCATTGGAAACCGACCGGACCTGTCCCAGAGACTTGGCAGCAAAAGCAGGCGCGATCACAGGTGACAGGACAAGCGAACCCGTTGCGAGCAGTGCAGCTGCAAAAGTGGCGTTTTTCCGCCGAAATGGGTTCTTACCAGACATAATACTGTCGAAACGACTCCCTGTTGGATTCTGATATACGCCTGAATCGCGGGATTCAAAAGGGCTCGAACCAAAGTTTCTTTCACACAACGCGATTTTTCCCAATATGTTGCATTATACCCACAGCCTTAAGACGGCGCCGCTGACAGAAAGATGAATTCAAGGTCATTCAGCACCCAGAAAGCTTGCCGAAGCCAGCAAGCCAATATAGAGGTTTCCGACATTTTCATTGTTCAAGGACATTTTATGCGCACCACCCGCCTGGCACTCATTCTTGCAACCAGCACCATGTTGCTGGCTGGTTGCGGCGGCAAAGAGCGCCCCAAAGCCGACCTTGCCGCGAGCCAGGTCACGACCATTGGGGTGAATAGCTATTTGTGGCGCGCATCGCTTGATGCACTTTCCTTCATGCCTTTGGTCCAGACTGACTCGTCTGGCGGCGTGATCGTAACCGACTGGTATGTAAACCCGCAAAGTCCTGGTGAGCGCGTAAAGCTCACGGTGTCGATCCTTGATCAGGATCTGCGCGCCGATGCATTGCGCGTTGCCGGCAGCCGCGAAGTTTCACAAAACGGTCAGTGGGTCGCGGCACCGCTGCGTGCTGCCACCGTACAGAAGCTTGAAGCCGTCATCCTCACCAAGGCACGCGATCTGCGCCGGTCGGCCATTTCCGGGTAAACTCTCATGTCTAATGTAGAGCGTTTTAACCCGCACGTCGCCGACGCGCGGTGGCAGAAGACTTGGGAAGAGCAAGCAAGCTTCGTTGCCGATGACTTTTCGGAAAAGCCGCGGGCTTATGTCCTCGAGATGTTTCCCTATCCGTCGGGTCGCATCCACATTGGCCATGTCCGCAACTATACGATGGGCGACGTGTTGGCGCGCTACAAGCGGATGACGGGACACGAAGTGTTGCACCCGATGGGTTGGGACGCATTCGGGATGCCTGCCGAAAATGCCGCAATGGAAAAAGGCGTTCATCCGGGCGGCTGGACCCGCGACAATATCGCCAATATGCGGACTCAGTTAAAACGCATCGGACTTGCCATCGACTGGACGCGCGAACTCGCGACCTGCGAACCCGAATATTATGGGCATGAACAGGCGCTATTCCTGAAGCTATATGCAGCAGGATTGGTTTATCGCAAGGAATCGGCTGTCAATTGGGATCCTGTCGATATGACCGTGCTTGCCAATGAGCAGGTGATCGATGGCAAGGGCTGGCGCTCCGGCGCGCCGGTCGAGCGGCGCAAGCTGAGCCAGTGGTTCTTGAAAATTACCGATTTTGCCGATGAGTTGCTCCAAGGCTTGGGCACGCTTGATGAGTGGCCCGACAAGGTGCGATTGATGCAGGAAAACTGGATCGGCAAATCGCAGGGGTTGAAATGCCGGTTTAAATTTCCCGGTTCGAACGGCGAGGGCATCGACGTCTTTACGACGCGTCCCGACACAATGTTTGGTGCAAGCTTTGTCGCAATTGCCGCCGACCATCCGGTGGCGCAGAAGCTTTCGACCAATGCCCCCGATTTGCAAGCTTTCATCGAGGAATGCCGCAAGGGCGGTACAACTGCGGCCGATATTGAAACAGCCGAGAAAATGGGCTTCAATACCGGGCTGACCGTCGAGCACCCGCTCGATTCGAGCTGGCATCTGCCTGTCTATGTCGCCAATTTCGTGCTGATGGATTATGGCACCGGCGCAGTCTTTGGCTGCCCCGCACACGACCAGCGTGACCTTGATTTTGCACGCAAATATGAGCTGCCCGTGACCCGCGTCGTTGCCGATGGCGACCTGACCGACACCAATTTTCATGGAACTGTTGCCTACACCGGCCCCGGTACGATCGTGAACTCGCACTGGATGAACGGCCTGACAATCGAACAAGCCAAGGCCGACGTCATAGCCAAAGCCGAGGCAGAAGGTTGGGGCAAAGGCCAAACGCAATACCGTCTGCGCGATTGGGGCGTCAGCCGCCAGCGTTATTGGGGCACACCAATCCCCATCATCCATTGCGAAACGTGCGGCGCGGTGCCGGTGCCCCACGACCAGTTACCGGTAAAGCTGCCCGACGACGTTACATTCGACATCCCCGGCAATCCACTCGACCGCCATCCGACGTGGAGCAAGGTCGATTGCCCCAAATGCCATCAGCCTGCACGGCGCGAGACCGATACGCTCGATACATTCGTTGATTCAAGCTGGTACTTCATCCGTTTTGCCAGCCAGCCGCATGGCAAGCCGTTCGACCGCGAAGTTGCCGAGAAATGGCTGCCCGTCGATCAGTATATAGGGGGCGTCGAGCATGCGATTTTGCATCTGCTATATGCGCGGTTCTGGACCCGGGCGCTCAGCCATATTGGCATGATCGACGTGAAGGAGCCGTTCGCCAGCCTGTTCACGCAAGGCATGGTGACCCACCAAACATATCAGGATGCCAACGGCGCATGGCTTAGCCCCGAGCAAGTCAAGCGTGACGGCGATATCTGGACAATTATCGACAGCGGCGCGCCGGCAACCGCCGGTCGCATCGAGAAAATGTCGAAGTCGAAGAAAAACGTCGTCGATCCCGATGATATTGTCGACCAATATGGCGCAGACGCAGTCCGATGGTTCATGCTGTCCGACAGCCCGCCTGAGCGTGATTTGGAATGGTCTGAAGCGGGAATAGAGGGCTGCTGGCGGTTCGTGCAACGCTTATGGCGTTTGACCGGGCAGATCAGCGGCGCAGTCGGCGCAGACAAAGCACTGGATCGCAAAACGCATCAGGCGATTTCGGGTATTGGCGCGGATATCGAGGCGCTGGCGTTCAACAAGGCCGTGGCCAAGATTTACGACCTTGCCAACGCCATTGAAAAAGCCGCGCCATCTGCATCGCGCGACACCGCAATCCACAATATCTTATTGCTATCGGCACCGATGGTTCCGCATCTGGCCGAGGAGGCATGGACAACATTGGGTGAAGGCTTGATCGCCGATGCGCCATGGCCTGAAGTCGACCCGGCGCTGCTCGTCGAGGATGAAGTGACCATCGCGGTACAGGTCAAAGGCAAGCTGCGTGATACTTTGACAGTGGCCAAAGGTTTACCGCAGGACGAAATGCAAGCGCTTGCACTGGCCAGCCAAAAAGTCCAGCATGCCATCGACGGTGCGGAAATCCGCAAGGTCATCGTGGTCCCCGACAGGCTGGTCAATATCGTCATATGAAACGCTTTTTTGTCCCCGCGCTGCTTATCTTGATGCTGCCTGCCTGCGGGTTGCAGCCGCTCTACAGCGGTGGCTCAAAAGGTGCCGTGGCGAGCACATTGGGCGCAGTTACCGTGGAGCCAATCCAAGGCAAAAATGGCTGGCTGATGCGCAATGCACTCAACGACCGGCTGGGATCGCACGCGGGAAATATGGCGCGTTTCCGACTAGTTGTCGCGCTCGATGATCAGATTGAAGGCTTTGGTGTCCGTACCGATGATACGGTTACGCGCGAGCGACGCACCTTGCGCGCACGATATCAATTGGTGTCAGTCGAAACAGGTGAAACCGTGCTCGATGCAACCGCAGGGTCCGACGCCGGGATCGATGTCGTCAGTTCCGAATATGCAACCATAGCCGGCGAAAACAGCGCGCTTGAAAATTTGACGCAAAAGGTTGCAGACCAGATTGTAACCCGACTTTCGCTCTACGCCCGCGGCGAATGAGCAACCCCAAAGAACGCAGTTTCATCAGCGCCATCACTGCGCGCACCGACATTCGGCTGTTCTTCATTTTCGGCCAGGATGAGTCCGCGGTGGCCGACATTGCCGCGCAAATGGCCGGGCAGCTTAATGGCGCGGAACGCGTGGATATCGACAGCGATCGAATCAAGAGTGACCCAGCGTTGCTCGCGGACGAAGCATCTTCCCTATCGCTGTTCGGCGACAAACGGTATGTCCGGCTGAATTTCCGGCGCGAAGAGGGAATAGCGGCGGTGGAGAATCTTCTCGCTCTGGACGGTGATGCCAATCCGGTTGTTGCCACCGCCGGCAACCTCACCAAAGCAAGCAAGCTGCGTAAGCTGGTCGAAGGTCATCCGCGCGCCATGGCGCACATCTGCTACCTGCCCGAAGAAGGGGATGCCGCCGCGGCGGTCATGGCCTATGCGGCAACTGTCGGACTTAAACTGGATCGCAGTCTGGCAGCCCGGATCTCGCGCTACACCGGGCAAGACCGCAAGCTGGCTCAGGCAGAGGTCGAAAAGCTCTCGCTTTATTACGACGCCTCGCCGCAACGCCCGGCCACGGTCGAAGTTGCTGCTTTCGAGGCGCTATCCGCCGAAACAGGCGAGGAAAATGTTAGCGGCCTGGTTAATCAGGTGATGGGAGGCGACTTGCGCGGCACGGGGCGCGAATTAGTTGCTGCGCGCGACATGGGCGTCGATGCGATACGCATCATCCGGGCGCTGCAAAGGCGCGTCACCCTCCTCGGGTCGATGCGCGCCAAGGTCGACAATGGCGCAAATCCGGGTGCCGTGGTGAAGGCGACGCGTTCTATTTTCTGGAAAGAAACTGACGATTTCGTCAAGCAGCTGTCGCGTTGGCCATCGGCGCGTCTGGCTGGGTTGAATGGTCATTTGATCGATGTTGAAGCCAAGCTGATGAGCGTGCGCGAAGGGCTTGGTACAGTTATTCTGGAAGAGGAGCTGATCCGTATAGCCCGTGCTGCGGCAAGGCGAGGCTAATCACTCATATTGGGCAGTAATCGGGATGCGCGCACGAAACGTGCCCGACGCGTTACCACTCACCGTCAACCTGCCACCAAATGAGAATTCCAGCCGCCCCATTGAATCGAGCTTTGGATTTCCCGAAAGGCTGGTTCTTAAGCTGGTGATTTCCACTGTCCCTCCGGTGGACGATGTCATCCGCGCGCTGCCTGGCATATCAATCCGCACGGTTCGGCCAGCCTGCCCCTTAAGTATGGCTGTTCCGGCTAAGGCAGGGCCGCCCAAATCGACGATTGCGCCATTCACTCGCCTGCTCCCATTTTGCGGATCAACGTCGATAGCGCCGCCGCCAGAACCTGACAAAGCGGCACGGCTAAAATCGAGCTTGGTTGTTATCTCAATGGATAAAGGGATTTCATGCTCGGCAACCGCCTGCTGAGCGTGGTCCGAGCTACACAAACGACATGTATCGTCACCCGCCGCCATCAGCAACGGCAATAGCCCCAACGCCCCCAACGCGCGCAGCTTATGACCTGGTCCTGTCATAGCGTTTGAACTCTATGCTGATATGGTAAATGCGAAGTTAAATAGTAACCTTGAAGGCAGACACGCCGAACCCCACATCAGCACTCAAAGGAGCATATTGATGGAAAAAGTTCAAAAAACCGACGCAGAATGGCGTGCCGAGCTTGACCCTGTTCAATATCATGTTCTGCGTGAAGCAGGCACCGAACGGGCCTTCGCCGGCAAATTGACAGACGAAAAGCGCGAAGGCGAGTTTCGCTGTGCGGGATGCGGGACGACAGTATTCGCCTCTAACACCAAGTTCGACAGCGGCTCGGGATGGCCAAGCTTCACTGCGCCTGCCGATGGCGAAGTTGTTGAAGAACATCGGGACGTTTCCCACGGCATGGTTCGTACCGAAGTGCGCTGTGCCGCTTGCGAAGGGCATTTGGGACATGTGTTTCCCGATGGCCCGGGACCAACGGGCTTGCGCTACTGCATCAACAGCGCGGCGCTTGAGTTTGACCCGGAGTAGGTTTGTCGAAAGCCGCTTGTGAGCATCAGAAATTGTGATTAACACCGCCGCCAATGGCACGTGCAAGTAAAGCATCGAATGAACGTGGACCGTTCCTGACCTGGACCGTTCGCATCCTGAAAATTGGCGTAATTGCAGCGCTTTTGGGCGTGATGGTGATCGGCATTTTCGTCGCGATCGCGCGGGGAGAAATCGATAGTTTCGAGGATTTGAAGGCATCGCCAAATGGCCAGATGATCCGCGTCCGTGCAGCCGACGGTACGGTCATCCAGACATTAGGACCGAGTTTTGGCCGGTGGTTGACCGTCAGGCAGCTACCCCACGAAATGAAGGATGCAATGGTCGCGGTCGAGGACCGGCGTTTTTACATGCATCCTGGCGTTGACCCCATTGGAATCACACGTTCATTTTGGGTACGCGCGGTAAAGGGTCGCTGGACGCAGGGCGGGTCGACCATTACTCAGCAATTGGCGCGCAATGTCTATTTGAACAGCAACAAGGAATTCGGTCGCAAGATGCGCGAGATCATCCTCGCGCTCGCGATGGAGACCAAGTTTTCCAAAGAACAGATACTCGAGCTTTATCTGAACAAGGTCTATTTCGGCGGTGGTGCTTATGGCGTCGATGCCGCCAGCCGGAAGTTTTTCGATCATGGCGCAGAGGATCTTTCACTCGCCGAAGCCGCGATTATCGCCGGACTGGTAAAGGCGCCCTCGCGCTATTCGCCGACCGCTGACGCCAAGGCGGCACTCGGACGAGCGGGCGTGGTCGTCGAAGTTATGCAGGATGCGGGCATGATTACAGCGGCGGAGGCTGCCTCAGTCAAGCCGGCGCTCGTCAAAATGAATGACGAACCGCCGCAGGACAGTGTGCGCTATTTCACGGACTGGGCACTACCACAACTCGACGGTCTCATCGACGAGACCGAAAAGCCGATTGATGTGTGGACGACGCTCGACCTTAAAATGCAAAGGGCGGCCACCGCCGCGATCGCAGCCAACGCACCGCGGGGCGCGCAAGGGGCACTGGTATCGATAGACCGCGACGGCGCGGTGAAAGCGATGGTTGGCGGCACCGACTATGTTACCAGCAACTACAACCGCGCGGTCACTGCGGTGCGTCAGCCGGGTTCCGCGTGGAAGTTGTTCGTGTATCTCACTGCATTAGAGGCCGGTTTCCGGCCTGAGGACAAGGTTGAGGACAAACCTGTGGAAATCGAGGGTTGGCAGCCCAAGAACAGCGGCGGAAATTACGCAGGTGAAATCACTCTGCGTACCGCATTTGCTTATTCCAAAAATACTGTTGCTGCGCAAATCGGTCAGGAAGTGGGCACGAGCAGCATTGCCAACATGGCCCGCCGGTTCGGTATAACCACGCCGATCAATACCCAGCCTTCGATGGTCCTGGGCACCTCCGAAGCGCGCGTGATTGACATGACCCGCGCATTCGCTGCTGTCGCCGCCAAGGGCCGCTCTATTACGCCTTTTGGCATTTCCAAAGTCACGACTATCGACGGCGATGTCATCTATTCGGCCAAGTCACAAAAGTCGATCCAGCTGGTAGAGGATTGGGTCGCGGGCGGTATGACCGACCTGATGCAAACCGCCGTTGCCACCGGTACGGGGCGCGCCGCCAATATCGGGCGGCCAGTTGCCGGAAAGACAGGTACGACGAGCAGCAACAAGGACGGTTGGTTCCTCGGGTTTTCGAGCGGGCTGACCACGGGTGTCTGGATGGGCCGCGATGATGCCCGCGCTGTTGGCGGCCTCGAAGGTGGCCGCGCACCTGCCCGCGCGTGGGCTGCTTTCATGCGTATCGCGGTTGCCGGACGGCCAGTCGAGAATTTTGCAACAGAAGTAACCTTCCCCGAACGCCTGGAAGGCGAGGAGCCATTATTGGGTGAAGAAGAAGAAACATTGCTCGTCGATGAAAATGGTATGCCGATCGAAAGTCAGCCCATAGTTGAGGATCCGAACCTTACTCCCGGTCCCGCGCCTGAACCGCTGGACGAGGCTTTCATCGACAGGGCGCTTGGTCGGAGAGAACCCCCGCCTGCAGAGCAGGGTGATGGGTTGGAGCCACCTCAATAATCCGGCTTATACGATCAGATCTTCGAGCAACCGTACTGATACAATCTTTAGGCCGTCATCGTGCCTTTCCGCGATACCCCGTCTTACTAAAGTCGCCAGTGCACGCGAGGCTGTTTCGCGAGTGGTGTTCACGCCAATCGCCATTGCCGACAGCACAGGCAGAGGCCTGACCCAACCATCTGTATCAGCCCGAGCCAAAAGCGCGCGATAAAAGCGTCCGGTAGCGGTCAGCCCTATCCGCGCCGCCATGCGGTCCAGCACCATATCCAGCTGCTGCGCCATTAGACAGGCGACGCCTTGCGAAATCGAAATGTGGGTTCGGGCGAGATCGGCAACGATCCGCGTCTCGAACATCAGGGCGGTCAACCCGCCCTGTGCGGTAATATCGGCGCGATGCGTCGTTGGTTCGGGATATGCGCCAAATAATTCGCCGGGCCCATAACCCGCCAACTGTGCATATTGACCTTCGGCGCTGAAAAGATCTGCCGATGCCAGTCCGTCTATGACCAGAAACAGATGCGCTGACACATCACCGCGAAGGGCCACTGAGGTGCGATGGGCATATTCGCGATATTGGGTTGCGGCCAGGATCAGCCCGGCTTCATATTCCGGACAGCGGAAGCAGGTCGCGATTTGCGCCATATGTTCCGCGTGCTTCAAACAATGCCCCTATTTACGTCCTAAGACAGATATTTAGGCCGCCGTAGGGTCGCATTGCAAGTAGCTATAATGTGTGCCCTGTACGGTCTCTTTTGGTGTCGAGATAATGGGCATTGTGTGGGTTGGCGGCAATCTTGATCGGCAGCCGTTCAACCACCTTTATTCCCTCTGCCTCCAGCCCCTTTACTTTTTGCGGATTGTTGGTCAGCAACTTTACTTCCGTCACACCTATTAATTCGAGCATCCGCGCAGCAATCGAAAAATCGCGTGCGTCGACCGCAAAGCCCAGTCTGGTGTTAGCATCAACGGTATCAAAGCCCTGATCTTGCAGAGCATAAGCCCGCAATTTATTGACCAACCCGATGCCGCGTCCTTCTTGCCGAAGGTAGAGCAATATGCCCCAATTCGCTTCGGAAATTTTGTGTAGTGCCTCATGCAATTGTGGCCCGCAGTCGCATTTCAGACTGCCCAGCACGTCGCCAGTAAGGCATTCGCTGTGCAACCGGATAACAGGCGGTGAGGCATCGCGCTTTCCTATAATCAGTGCGACATGATCGGCAGCATCTGCCTCGGTCCGGAAAGCGACGATTTCCGCTTCAGGATTGGCGGCGACAGGTAACCGTGCTCGCGCAGCGATTTGCAGCGCATGGCTGTCATCAAATGCAGCGACATCCTGAGGCGCGACCTGAACGTTCCCATGTCCGGATTCGGCAAGGACAAGAAACGCAGGCAACAAACCTGCCAATCGTCCAAGTTCCATCGCTGCAATTGCCGCTGCGCCATCCGGTAAAGGCGTTGCGACGAATGGCCCCTTCATGGGAAAGCGCATGTCGAGTACCGGGTCTGCAATTGCAATCGCCAGCGACAGATCGAGATCGGCGGGTGTCTTTATCAGAACGGGTAAGGCCGTGTCGGCAGCGGCACGCTGGTTGGCCAGTTTCAACGTCGCCGCCCTGCTGGCCGAGATCAGCAATTCTGTCGCACCGCCAACATGGCTGGCGGTTTCGATAGCGATCAGCGTCAGAACATGGCCCTGACTGGCGATATCGATTGACCAGCCCCGCCGGAGCGCGTCGATAGCGCGGGCGGCTTGGCAAGCGTCGCCGTCCGATGCTGTCAGCTCATTCAAAAGGCAAATTCCGTCACGATGGGCGCGTGGTCCGACGGTTTGCCCCAGCCCCTTATATGCTTGTGCACCACATGCGCCTGCGCCTTGTCCTTGAGGTCGGGGGTAACCCACATATGGTCCAGTCGTCGCCCGCGGTCCGATGTCTCCCAATCCTGAGCACGATAGCTCCACCATGTGTAGAGCTTTTGCGTCGGGTCGATAAAATGTCGTGCAATGTCTACCCAGCTGCCAGCCGCCTGCAGGTCGGCCAGCAGGTCGCGTTCGATTTTCGTATGGCTGACTACATTCACCAGCTGCTTGTGGCTCCACACGTCCTGGTCCAATGGGGCAACATTAAAATCGCCGGTCAAAATCGTTGGGCAGTCGATTGTTTTTGACCAGTCGGTCATTCGGCCAAGAAAAGCCAGTTTTTGACCAAATTTGGGGTTATTTTCTAGATCCGGTATTTCCCCGCCCGCGGGAATATAAACATTGTCGAGCCGGATGCCCTTGGTCGCGTCGGTACCGATTTCGGCGCTTATGTGACGCGCTTCGCCATTGGCCTGCCAATCTTCGACCCGACGATTGATCAATGGCACCTTGCTGACAATTGCGACCCCATGATGCATAGGCTGGCCGTTGATCATCATGTGACGATAGCCGAGCTGCCTGAACAGGCCCTCAGGAAACAAGCTGTCGATGACCTTGGTTTCCTGAAGGCAGAGGATGTCAGGTGCTTCCTCTTTCAAAAAACGCTCGACGATGTCGATGCGTGCGCGCACCGAATTGATATTCCACGAAGCAATACGGAGAGTCTGAGGCATAAGCATATGGCCCTAGAAGGCCGCGGGCCAGGGAGCAACCCGGTGATAGCGAAATTGTGCCTGAAAAAGCAAAGCCCTCATCCCGGGGGCATTTGGGATGAGGGCTAAGCTTGCGTTCGTCACGCGGGTATCAGCGCCGATTTATCGTCGTGGGCAACAGGGGGAAAACCACACGAACTCTCAAACGCCGATGGAGATTTTATACAACGACTTTCCTGTCACCCAGATGAACAAGGCTGTTCAGAAAGGCAACTTGTCGGTGCTCAGCTTCGGTTCATCGTCCTGTCTCAAGATTTGCGGCGAACCGGGCGCGGGTCTTTCCAGGTGAACGCGCTATTAGCGATAGTCCCGTTGTATTTTACATTGCCGAGTCGGATGCTCGTCCGGTTATTTTTCGAATCGAGCGCCACCCATCCGTTGAGCGTCAGTCCACCAGGTGCACCAGGCTGTTTTACGAAAACCATCGTGATGGTGCCATATTCAGGACGTTTGGTGTCCCGTACTTCAACGCTAATAACGTCATCTGTCGAAGTCGGGACAAGCTTTCCGTAACGAGCAAGATCCTGACCTGGGTCAAGCAACGCGGCAAGCGGGCTGTTCCGGATGGGCCAGCGCTGGACCTGCTTAACCTCATAATCGATCATAGTGAGCGCACGCCCGTCACCAACAATCAGCAAAGGAACACCCTTTTGATATTCGAACCGGACCTGACCGGGGCGCTTTAGCAGCAATTTCCCAGAGAGGGTGCCGCCATTACGGTCGGTCTGCGTAAAGCTGGCGGTCATCGTGCCGACCGCTTTCATGTGCGCAACAACGCGGCTCATCTTGTCCGACTGGGATTGCGCCGTGGACGGCATGGTCATCACTATCGCGACCGGCGCAAACATCACGGCATATTTTCCAAAAGTCATTTCTGTTTTCCTTGGGAGAGATAGCTTCGATTAACGGAAATGCGTTGAACCGCATCTTAACCGTCAGATCGGCTCGCCGTTCCGGTCGCGTAACACTTCTCGGCGGCCAATGTGGTTCGGGCTACTTACAAATCCATCTTCTTCCATCCGGTCGATAAGCCGTGCGGCACTGTTATAGCCAATCCGCAGTTGTCGCTGGATCCAACTGGTCGATGCTTTTTGGCTTTCGAACACAATCTGACAGGCTTTGCGATACTGCGAATCCTCTTCGCTATCTTCGCCACCGATCGCGCCGAAGTCGAAGCCGCCGTCTTCAGGCTCTTCGGTAACCGCCTGAATATATTCTGGCTGCCCCTGCCCGCGCCAATGGTCGGCAACGCGGCGGACTTCGTCGTCGGAGACAAACGGTCCGTGAATACGCGTCAGCCCGCGCCCGCCCGCCATATATAGCATGTCGCCCTTACCGAGTAGTTGTTCAGCGCCCTGCTCGCCCAAAATGGTGCGGCTGTCGATTTTCGAGGTAACGTGAAAACTGATGCGCGTCGGCAAGTTAGCCTTGATCACACCAGTAATGACGTCGACCGAAGGCCGCTGAGTTGCCATGATAAGGTGGATTCCAGCTGCGCGTGCTTTTTGAGCCAGCCGCTGGATAAGAAATTCAACTTCCTTACCAGCAGTCATCATCAGGTCGGCAAGCTCGTCGACGATCACCACGATTTGTGGGATCGGCTCGTATGCGAGGCTTTCTTCCTCATATTGGGGCTGTCCGGTCATCGGGTCATAGCCGATCTGGACTTTGCGCCCTAGCGGCGCACCTTTGGCTTTTGCGGCGCGCACCTTTTCATTGAAATTGGCAAGATTACGCACACCCAGCGAAGACATCATCCGATAACGCTCTTCCATCTGCTCAACCGCCCATTTGAGCGCGCGGATCGCCTTGGCTGGTTCTGTGACCACCGGCGACAATAGATGCGGAATGTCGTCATAGCTGCTGAGTTCAAGCATCTTGGGATCGATCATGATCATCCGGCACTGGTCGGGTGTCAGCCGGTAGAGCAATGACAAGATCATGCAATTGAGGCCAACCGATTTACCAGAACCAGTGGTACCGGCAACCAGCAGGTGGGGCATCGGTGCAAGGTCGGCAATGACCGGATCGCCGGAGATATTCTTGCCGAGAATTATGGGCAACGCGCCCTTTTGTTCGGCAAAAGCGCCCGAGCCGACCATTTCCTGAAACACCACCGCCTCACGATGTGCGTTGGGTAGCTCAATGCCCATTACAGTACGGCCGGGAATGACAGACACGCGCGCTGAAAGTGCGGACATGTTGCGGGCAATATCTTCCGCCAGCTGAATGACGCGGCTTGATTTTATACCAGCTGCGGGTTCCAGTTCGTACATTGTGACGACTGGCCCCGGACGAACCGCTACGATCTGCCCCTTGACATGAAAGTCATCAAGCACTGATTCGAGCAGTCGCGCATTGGCCTCAAGCGCGGCCTTGTCCAATTTAGGCACCGATACCGAGGGTGGCGGGTCAAGCAAGTCGAGTGAAGGAAGCGTGTAGCTACCGAAAAAATCACCTTGCCGGGCACCGGTCGAGAAAGCTGCTTTTTTCGGTGCCGAATTGCGATCATCGATTAATGGTGGCCTGCGGTTTTCAGGTTCGACTGCCTTGCGCGGCGGCCTGGCTTCAACAACTTGCGAAGCGATATCGTCGGTTTCGTAAGCGAGTTCGGGGGAAGTTCTGCTTTGAAATCTTGGCATCGGGATTGCAGGAATCCGAAACAGCGGTCGTTCCAGCTGGAGCGACCGAACCACCAGCGCAATGCCGCCAAACAAGCTTGCCAAAATGAGCAGCACACGAACCAGCGAGCCGAGACCGCCATCAATCTGGCTGGCGAGCGGCGTGACACCGCTATCGGCGAGCAAGGCAATCGTTCCACCCCATCCTGCTGGCAAATCGATATCGCTGCCATGTTGCCAATAGGACATGCCAAATCCCATGAGTAGCATGCCGATGAGGCACAGACCCAACTGACGTTTCCATTCGGGTTGCGGCACATTGCGCCACAAACGCCGCGCGAAAATCAACATGAGTGGCAAGAGAAATATCGCTGGCAGGCCAAATATAAACAGCGCGGCATCGCCCAAATAGGCCCCCGTTTGCCCCATCCAGTTGTGCTGTACGTTGGCAGCCGCACTATTGAATGCGGAATCGGCGGGTGAGTAACTTAGAACAGATAAGCCATAGAAAAGCCCAAAAAGCCCAAGCGCTGCTGCGCCGATCAACGCTCCGCTGCGAATCAAGGACGCACGCATCATCTGGCGCCAGTTTGCCATGTTGGTCTTCGAAGTGATTTTGGAAACGCGCGATGCCATCGGAAATACTGCTCTATAGGGTTAATACGCCCTTTTCGCCTTCGGTGGAGTCGCCGTCAAGCGTTACAGGCAAAATCCTCCTTTGAGTCCGTCCTTCGATTGGGCCATAAGAGTATTATGACCGAAAAAGCAGACGTACTCATCATCGGCGGCGGACTTATTGGCCTCACACAGGCGCTGGCGCTCGCCGCCCACGGCATTACCAGCCATGTTATCGACCGTGCTGACCCCGCGGCGATGTTAGCCGCAGGATTCGACGGGCGGACATCAGCCATATCCAGTTCAAGTATGAAAATGCTCGAAGCCATCGGGGTTGCTGAGCAGTTGGCAGGCAAGGGTTGCCCGATCGAGCAAATCTGGGTGAGTGATGGGCTGAAAGCCGGAGCACTCGATTTTGTACCCGGCGCTAATGATGGTTATCTGGGCAAGATGTTCGAGAATCGTTTTCTACGTAGCGTCTTGTACCATGCTGCGAAGGCGAGTGATGCGATTACGCTGCACATGCCAGTGGGTATTGCCAGTAAAAGTCGCGATGATATTTGTGCAACGGTGACGCTGGAAACCGGGAAGGTACTAACCGCCGACCTGATGATCGTCGCGGAAGGTCGTCAAAGCCAGACTCGCGAAGAAGCAGGCATCAAAATTGCCCACTGGCAGTATGGGCACAGTGCAATGGTCGGCGCGATTTTCCATCAAAAACCGCACGGCAATGTCGCATACGAGATTTTCTATCCCACCGGTCCGTTTGCAGTGCTGCCGATGCTCGACAGCGATGATGGACGCCATCGCTCCGCGATTGTCTGGTCGGTCGATGAAGCTGACGCTCCAGGTTATCTCAAGCTGTCCCCGCGCGGTTATGCGGCCGAACTTGAAAAGGGAATGGGCGGAATATTGGGAGCCGTTGAACTGGCGGCACCCTTGTCATCGTATAAGCTTGGATTTCACCATGCCGCCTCGATAACCGATGAGCGGCTAGTGCTGATTGGCGATAGTGCGCATGGAATTCACCCAATCGCAGGACAGGGGCTAAACCTGGGTTTGCGGGATGTTGCCGCGCTCACTGAAGTGCTAGTTGACGGAATGCGGTTGGGTCTCGATTTCGGCGATGCCCAAATGTTGGCACGTTACAGCCGGTGGCGCGGCGTGGATACGCTGCTGGTTGCGGCGTCGACCGATGGACTGAACCGTCTTTTCTCCATCCCCGGCAAAACAGCATCTGCCGTACGGCGATTGGGTATGGGAATGGTACAGCGCGCCACCCCGGCCAAGGCTTTTTTCATGGCCGAGGCACGAGGCGAAAGCGGCGCGCTACCCAAATTGTTGCAAGGTTTAGCTGTTTAGTTTTGCGTCACTGGAACGATACGGATTTCGACGCGACGATTAGCAGCGCGACCAGCTTCGTCCAGGTTGCTGGCTTTGGGCTGGCTTTCGCCGTAACCTCTGGTTGCCATGCGTGCCGATTGCACACCGCGTGACGTCAGATATCCTGCAACAGCCGATGCGCGCCGCTCCGACAAGCCCTGATTATACGCGTCTGATCCTGTTGAATCGGTATGGCCCATGACGTCGATATATGTTTTTTCATATTGGGTGAGTGTAGTAGCAACCCGATCCAATGTCGCCTGAAACGTCGGCTGCACAGTAGAACTGTCTACGGCAAAAGTTATGCCCGACGGCATATCAAGTACGAGATTGTCGCCTTCGCGGATAACATCAACGCCGGTTCCCGCAGTCTGCTGACGCAATTTACGTTCCTGCTCGTCCATGTAATAACCAACGCCGGCGCCAGCAACGGCACCAATGCCGGCTCCTAGAATTTTTTCGGTACGGTCACGCTTGCCGCCGATCAGATCGCCGAGCAAATAACCGCCCACAGCACCGCCCACGCCGCCGATGGCCGCTTTCGAGATGGATTTCTTGCCTGTTTCGGGGTCAGTTACACATGCTGATAACGGCACCATCGAAGCAAGAACGGCTAGCGAGATAATCTGGTTCTTTTTCATCATTTTTCCCTTTCAGATGTCACGACCAATTAGCGCGACGAAAGCTGAACCAGAGATTATTATCTTTTCCGGATACAACTTTTGACAATAACGCTTTTTTGCTCATTTTGTTGCCAAAGCCGCATATTTGGCCTTATGGCGCAATCTTCCACATGGAACCTCTTCATCCTTTCCCCTGGTTTGATGCCGCAACGATATTGGTGCTAATTGCAATCAATGGTGTATTTGCGATGTCCGAACTCGCTATCGTTTCGGCGCGTACCGCTAAACTGAAAGCGATGGCGGATGACGGCAAGCGCGGCGCATCGGCTGCACTTCGACTGGCGCGCGACCCGGGCAAGTTCCTTTCGACTGTTCAAATCGGCATTACGCTTATCGGTATTATTGCTGGCGCCTATTCTGGTTCGACATTGGGCCAGCCTGTGGCCGAGCGACTGGAGTTGCTTGGCATCAAGGATGATTGGGCCGCCACGCTTGGCTTCAGCGTCGTCATCAGCATCACGACCTACGCTTCATTGGTCGTCGGCGAGCTGGTGCCGAAACAGTTTGCGCTGATTGCCCCCGAACGGATTGCTGTCATTATGGCAGGGCCGATGGAAATGCTGGCGCGGGTGACTGCCCCGATCGTCTGGCTGCTCGACAAATCTAGCGCGACAATTTTCCGTGCGCTTGGTCTGCGTCGCGACTCCCGCGATGCGCTGACTGCCGAAGAGCTGCGGATGGTGTTTGCCGAAGCAACCCATGCGGGAATTATCGAAGAGCATGAACACAAAGTGATAGCGGGCGTTGTGCGCCTGGCCGACCGTCCCGTGCGCGAAGTAATGACGCCGCGCACCGATGTTGACCGTATTGCCGCCGATGCCTCCGAAGATGATGTGCGCGACGCACTGGTGAATTCTTTGCACACAAGGTTGCCAGTTACCGGCGATGGCGGTGATGATATTATCGGCGTTGTCCAGTCACGCGATATTGTCGCGGCGCAAATCAAGGGGCAGTCGCTCGACATACGCGCGCTAATGCGCCGGGCTGAAATCATACCCGACCAATTGGACGCAATGGACGCCTTGGAAATATTGCGGTCCTCCGACGTGCCGATGTTGTTAGTGCATGACGAATATGGACATTTCGAAGGCATTGTAACGCCCAATGACCTACTCGCCGCTATCGCCGGAGAATTTGCATCGGATCAGGCGCAAGGCAGTGCGCCCAACATCATCACGCTCGATGACGGGTCAATGCTGGTGTCGGGCGCGATGTCGGCGGACGCGATGGCTGAAGCGCTGGATATCGACCTGCCCGATGATCGCGATTATGCAACTGCGGCAGGGCATGTGCTGCACATATTGCGTCACCTGCCAGCAGAGGGCGAATCCTTCACCGACCAAGGTTGGCGTTTCGAGGTCGTCGACATGGACGGACGCAAAATAGACAAGCTGCGCGTGCGACTTGCAGAAAAAGCAAGCAGGACGGACGCAGTTGAGGGCTTGTGATTGCGCGGGCGCTTGATTAGGGCGTTGGCACAACAGCGGATTAGCAGGACATAAAGATGGCCGATTTCTTCCTTCCTAAGAACAGCAAGGTCCAAAAGGGCAAGGTTCACGCCGCCAAGACCGATGGCAAAGTGAAGAAATTCAAGGTCTATCGCTATGATCCGGATAGTGGCGAAAATCCGCGTTATGACACATTCGAAGTCGATACCGAAAATTGCGGTCCGATGGTGCTCGACGCGCTTATCAAGATGAAGGGCGAACAGGATAGCTCGCTGACCTTCCGCCGTTCATGCCGTGAAGGCATATGCGGCTCTTGTTCGATGAATATCGACGGCAAGAACGGCCTTGCGTGCACCACCGCGATTGAGGATTGCAAAAGCGAGGTTACAATTACGCCGCTGCCTCATATGGAAGTTATCAAGGATCTGGTTCCCGACTTCACGCACTTCTACGCGCAATATGCGTCGATCAAGCCTTGGTTACAGACCGTTACCCCCGAGCCTTCAGGCAAGGAGCGGCTGCAGTCGCCCGAAGATCGGGCAAAGCTTGATGGGCTTTACGAATGCATCCTGTGCGCCTGCTGCTCGACCAGCTGTCCGTCTTACTGGTGGAACAGTGACAAGTTTTTGGGTCCCGCGATCCTCTTGCAGGCCTATCGCTGGCTCGCCGACAGCCGTGATGAAATGACCGGTGAGCGTTTGGACGAACTGGAAGATCCATTCCGCCTCTATCGCTGCCACACCATCATGAACTGCGCCAATGCCTGTCCCAAGGGATTGAACCCGGCGAAGGCGATTGCCGAAACAAAGAAGATGGTTGCCGAACGGCATATTTGATTTCGGGACGACAGTTGGACACACCCGCATTCGACAGCAGCCCTGATCCGGACAATCCCGGCTGGCTGAACTGGCAGATGACCGACGCGACGCGGTATAATGGCACAGTGTTGGGCAAGATGCTGGTGCGCAGCGAAGGTCCGGGCAAAGCCAGGTTGCGGATGTTTCCCGAACATCGCCACAGCAATTTACGCAACGCAGTGCATGGGGGCGTGACGTTGGGTTTTGTAGATGTCGCAATGTTCGGCGCGTCGCGGATGTTTGGATTGATCGATGCGGGCACAGCGGTTACGCTGGATTTGTCGGTCCAATTCATTGGCGCGGGTGTAATCGGCGAGCCGCTTGACGCCGAAGTCGAGTTGCTCAAGGAAACCGGCAGGCTGCTGTTTATGCGCGGCATTGTTGTTCAAGGCGACGAGCGGGTTGCAGCGTTCTCGGGCACCATCCGAAAACCGACCAAAAGATGACCGGGCAGCCTGTTACTGAGCGTTATGCTGCGCTGGTGGCAGCGAGTGAACTGAAGGCTGACCCGGATCAGGCAGCAGCAGCGGTGGCGCTCGCGAAGGTTCAAATTGAGTTGGAAGCAGTACCTCCGCGCGGCAGCACCTTGTGGCGGTTTCTCGGCAAAAAGCCGGAACCGGCTCGCGGACTCTATTTGTGGGGTGGGGTCGGGCGCGGCAAATCCATGCTGATGGACCTGTTCTTCGATAGTGTCCGAATCAAACGCAAACGCCGCGCGCATTTTCACGAGTTCATGCTTGATATCCATGCACGCCTGAAGGTCGAACGCGAAAAGGAAGTGGGCGACCCTATTCCGCCACTGGTCGAGACACTGGCCGACGAAGTGCGGCTCTTATGTTTTGACGAGATGGTCGTGAACAACATGGCCGACGCAGCGATCATGTCGCGGCTGTTTACCGGTCTGATCGCGATGGGCGTTACGGTGGTCACGACGTCGAATCGCCATCCCGACGACCTCTACAAGGACGGGTTGAACCGACAATTGTTCCTGCCGTTCATCGACTTGGTGAAAGAGAAGCTCGTTATTATCGGTCTCAACGGCCCGACCGATTACCGCCGCGACCGGTTGGGCAATGCCGAAACGTGGCTTGTTCCGAACGGAGCCGAGGCGACCAAGAAACTATCCGAAACCTTTTTTCGCCTCACCGACTATCCACCCGAAGACCGCGCGCATGTGCCTACGGCCGAAATCGATTTGGGCGGCGGGCGGAGCCTTCACGTGCCGAAATCATTAAAAGGCGTGGCGGTATTCTCTTTCAAGCGGCTTTGCGGTGAAGCACGAGGCGCGGCCGATTATCTTGCCATTGCCCGGCGCTATCACAGCGTTATTATCGTCGGTATCCCGGTGCTAGGACCGCAGAACCGCAACGAGGCGGCGCGGTTCGTTACGTTGATCGACGCGCTCTACGAATATCGCGTAAAGTTGCTTGCCAGCGCCGATGCTTTGCCCGATGCTCTTTATACAGAGGGAGACGGCAGGTTCGAATTCGACCGCACCGTTTCGCGACTGCTCGAGATGCAGTCTGAGGAATATCTCGCCGAAGGGCACGGCGCAGCGCAGCGATAAGGGGAGAGTGTAAATGTTGAAAAGGCTTCTGGTTTCGACGGCTTTGGTAGCGGCAGCGCCACTGGTGGCAGCACCCGCACCGTCAAAGGAATTATCGGCCGAACGACATCAGGCAACGCGCGATATGTTTGAGCATGTAGTCAACATTCCGACCGTATTCGGGCGCGGCAAGGTGCCGGAAATGGCGAACTATCTGGCCGAGCAATATAAAGCGGCTGGATTTACTGCGGCTGACGTCGAAGTCGTTCCTTACGAGAGCACTGACAACGTTTCGAAGGTGACCGAAAAAACGGCGGCGCTCATCGTCCGCTGGCGCGCGCCTGGCAAGGCGAAGTCCAAGCCCATAATGCTCATGGGGCATATGGATGTCGTCGAGGCCAAACGCGAGGATTCAACTACTGACCCGTTCGTACTGACCGAGCAGGATGGCTATTATTACGGGCGCGGTACGATCGACATGAAGGATGGCATCGTTGGTATCACGCAGGCGCTGATCGATTTGAAGGCCTCGGGATTCAAACCGACACGCGACATCATTGTGTTCTTCACCGGCGATGAGGAAACCAATGGCATAGGCGCCGACAAAGGTGCGACCGAGTGGAAGGACAAGCTCAACGTCGAATACGGTCTCAACGCCGATGGCGGCGGTGGCGGGTTTTTTCCGGATGGCCGCCCGGCAGGCTTTCTGATGCAGACGGCGGAAAAGACCTTTGCCGGTTATACGCTGACCGTACGCAATCGCGGCGGACATTCTTCAAAACCCCGCAAGGACAATGCAATTTACAGCTTGTCGCATGCGCTCGACAAAATCGAGGCCCATCGCTTTGAGCCGATGCTGAGCGAAACGACGCGGGCCTATTTCACCGAACGGCAAAAACAAGAAAAGGGCGGGCTCGGCGATGCGATGCGCGCCTGGCTTGCGAATCCCAAGGACGGCGCGGCGGCAGATACCATCGAAGCTGATGAAGCCGAGGTTGGCCTGACCCGTACTCGCTGCGTCCCCACGCGTCTGTTCGCCGGACACGCCGACAATGCGCTGCCGCAACTGGCAACCGCAATGATTAACTGCCGGATTTTTCCCGGCGTCGATCCCAATGATGTGCAAAAAGATTTGACTGCGATTGTTGGCGATCCAGAGGTCAAGGTGACACGCAATGACGATTATGTGGCGTCGCTATCATCACCGCTGCGCGCCGATGTTAGCGCGGCATTCGAAAAGGCAGTTCACTCCCTCCACCCCGGCGCGCCGATCTCGCCCGAAATGTCGACTGGCGCGAGCGACGCTCGGCCTTTCCGCGTCGCGGGCATTCCGATTTACGGCGCAAATGGCGCGTGGGTGATAGTGCCTGTCGACTTTCGCGCGCATGGCAAGGACGAGCGACTGCCGGTGAAAGCGCTCGACGACAACGTGGTGCATTGGAAGTTTTTGCTGGCTGAACTTGCCGGGAAATAGCCACTATCGCTATTGCGAACTGTTATCATAAAAAGCCTTAACTTTGGGCCTTTAGTGGGTTGTTCTCGCGCCTGATTCGGCGTATCGACGCCGCAATTCCGCTAAAGGCCCTAAGGGAAGGACATCGTTTTCATGGCTCGCAAAAAGATTGCGCTTATCGGCGCCGGTAATATCGGCGGCACACTTGCCCACCTCGCAGCGTTGAAAGGCCTTGGCGACATCGTGCTGTTCGACGTCGTCGAAGGAGTTCCGCAGGGCAAAGCATTGGACCTGTCGCAATGCGGTCCAGTCGAAGGTTTCGACGCGAAGATCACCGGCACCAACGATTATGCCGATATCGCGGGAGCAGACGTCATCATCGTTACCGCTGGTGTCGCGCGCAAGCCGGGTATGAGCCGCGACGATCTGCTCGGCATCAACCTGAAGGTAATGAAGGCCGTCGGCGAAGGCATCGCGGCCAACGCGCCGGGCGCGTTTGTTATTTGCATCACCAATCCGCTCGACGCGATGGTGTGGGCGTTGCGCGAATTTTCCGGCCTGCCGCACCATATGGTCGTCGGCATGGCGGGCGTGCTTGACAGTTCGCGCTTCAGCCATTTCCTCGCCGACGAGTTCAACGTCTCGGTCAAGGATGTCACGAGCTTCGTTCTGGGCGGCCACGGCGACACGATGGTTCCGGTCATCTCCTATTCCACCGTCTCGGGCATCCCGGTTCCTGACCTGATTGCGATGGGAATGTCGACTCATGAACGCATCGACGCCATTGTCCAGCGCACGCGCAGCGGCGGCGGCGAGATTGTCGCTTTGCTGAAAACCGGCTCGGCCTATTACGCCCCCGCAACCAGCGGCATCGCGATGGCGGAAGCCTATCTCTACGACCAGAAACGCGTCCTGCCCGCCGCGGTCCACCTGACCGGCCAATATGGAGTCGACAATCTCTACGTCGGCGTGCCGGTGGTAATCGGTGCAGGCGGGGTCGAGAAAATCGTCGAAATCGCGCTTGATGACGAAGCCAAGGGCAACCTCGCGGTCAGCGTCGATGCGGTGAAGGAATTGTTGGTGGCGTGTAAGGCGATTGACTCGAGTTTGAATTGACTTGGGGCGGCGTCATTGTTTTTGCGTTGATTCGGCTAGCGGCATCGGCATCGATTGCGTTGTTCGAACTTTGGAAAACATGGTGGGCGCTGATAGTATTGAGTGCCGTGGGCCCTATCGTTGCGTTGGGTGCAATGATTGAAGCTGATACATCCGGGCCTGGGATGCTTGGAGCCGGAATCCGTTTAGCATTCTGTTACGAAATAGTTTTCTTGGGCTTGGTTATCGGCGGAACAGTAGCGCTGATTGCTCAGTCCACAAAATCACCTGAACCTGAAAAGGCAGCAAATTAATGTCCATCCTAGTCAACAAGAACACGAAGGTCATAACCCAGGGCATGACCGGCGCCACCGGCACTTTTCATACCGAGCAGGCGCTGGCTTATGGCACGCAGATGGTAGGCGGCGTTACGCCGGGTAAGGGTGGAACCACGCATATCGGCTTGCCGATGTTCGACACTGTGCTTGAAGCCAAGCAGGCGACCGGCGCCGACGCCAGCGTTGTCTATGTGCCGCCGCCCTTTGCGGCGGACTCGATCCTCGAAGCCATCGATGCTGAAATTCCGCTGATCGTGTGCATCACCGAGGGCATTCCAGTGCTCGACATGGTCAAGGTCAAGCGCGCATTGTCGGGTTCGAAATCGCGGCTGATCGGGCCGAACTGCCCTGGTGTGCTAACGCCCAACGAGTGCAAGATCGGCATCATGCCCGGCAGTATTTTTTCGGCCGGTTCGGTGGGCGTTGTCTCGCGCTCGGGCACATTGACCTATGAAGCCGTGTTCCAGACCACAGCCGAGGGCCTCGGCCAGACCACTGCGGTCGGCATCGGCGGCGATCCCGTCAACGGTACCAACTTCATCGATTGTCTCGAACTGTTTCTGGCCGACGACGCCACCCAGTCGATCATCATGATAGGCGAAATCGGCGGCAGCGCGGAAGAAGAAGCCGCGCAGTTCCTGATCGACGAGGCCAAGAAGGGCCGTAAGAAACCGATGGCAGGGTTCATCGCCGGACGCTCGGCGCCTCCGGGTCGCCGCATGGGTCATGCAGGCGCAATCGTATCGGGCGGCAAGGGCGATGCCGAAAGCAAGATCGCGGCGATGGAAGCGGCGGGCGTCCGCATGTCGGCTTCACCATCGTTGCTTGGCAAGACATTGGTTGAGGTTCTCAAAGGCTAAACCGCCGCCACCTCCCCAAGGAAGGCAGTATAATGGGTATCGAAAACCAGGGTTTCGAAATTGAACGCGGTCCCAGTTGGGAGCGCGCGAACTGGCCGCTCGGCGTCACCGATGACCTTACCGGTGCGCTCGACCCGACGCAGATGGCGGTCGAGGTAAAGGCGGCAGCAAAAGCGGCTGGCAAGCCGATGGCGGAGGCCGATGCGGTTGCAGCAGCAAGCGATTCGATTCGCGCTATGATGCTGGTGCGGACATACCGCGTGCGTGGCCATCTTGCGGCCAATCTCGATCCATTGGGATTGTCCAAGCAGGAAATTCCGGCTGACCTGACGCCGGAATATCATGGCTTCTCGGGCGCCGACCTCGAAAAACGCGTGTATGTTGGCGGCACGCTTGGCCTTGCATGGACCACTGTGCGCGAACTCGTTGAAACATTGCGCGCCAATTATTGTGGGCCGGTCGGCCTGGAATATATGCACATTGCCGATGTCGAAGAGCGCCGGTTTTTGCAGGAGCGCATGGAAGGCAAGGACGCAGCCATCCAGTTTACGCCTGAGGGAAAGAAGGCCATCCTCGCCAAAGTGATCGAAGCCGAACAGTACGAGAAATTCCTGGGCCGCAAATATGTCGGCACCAAGCGTTTCGGGCTCGACGGCGGCGAATCAATGATCCCCGCGTTGGAAGCCGTGATCAAATATGGCGGCCAACTGGGTGTGCGTGAAATTGTCTACGGCATGCCCCATCGCGGACGCCTTAACGTACTCGCCAATGTGATGGCGAAACCATATCGCATTATCTTCCACGAATTTTCAGGCGGCAGCGCTAATCCTGACGATGTCGGCGGTTCGGGTGACGTCAAATATCACCTCGGCACCAGCACCGACCGCGAATTCGACGGCATCAAGGTGCATATGAGCCTCGTACCCAATCCGTCGCACCTTGAAGCCGTAAATCCTGTCGTCCTCGGCAAAGTACGCGCCAACCAGACCGCGCGCGACGATCTGGGCAAGCACGAACAGGTCCTGCCCGTTCTGCTCCACGGCGACGCCGCCTTTGCCGGACAAGGTATCGTCTGGGAGTGCCTCGGCTTCTCCGGTATCCGCGGATATAATACCGGCGGCTGTCTGCACTTTATCGTCAACAACCAGGTCGGCTTCACCACCAGCCCGCAATTCGCGCGGTCATCGCCCTATCCGTCGGACGTGGCAAAAGGCGTTCAGGCACCAATCTTCCATGTCAATGGCGACGACCCCGAGGCGGTGACCTTTGCTTGCAAGATCGCAATCGAGTTTCGCCAGACCTTCCACCGCGACATCGTTATCGACATGTGGTGCTACCGTCGCTTTGGCCACAATGAAGGCGATGAACCCAGTTTCACCCAGCCGCTGATGTACAAGGTCATCAAGACCCATCCCGGTGTGGGCGATCTGTATGCCAAAAGGTTGGAGGCCGAGGGCGTGATTGATGGCAACTGGGCCAAGGAACACACCATGCGATTTGTCGCGCTGCTAGAACAGGAGTTTGCCGGCGCTGCCGATTACAAGGCAAATGAAGCGGACTGGTTCGGTGGTCGCTGGTCAGGACTTTCCAAACCCGCCGACCCCGAAAGCGCGCGGCGCAATGTCGAAACCGGCGTGTCGAAAAAACTGTTCGACAGCCTCGGCCGCACGCTCACCAATGTGCCCGAGGGCCTGAACGTTCACCCGACGTTGGGCCGCGTACTCGAAGCCAAGAAAGCGATGTTCACCACTGGCGAGAATATCGACTGGGCAACCGGCGAGGCATTGGCCTTTGGGGCACTTTTGTCGGAAGGCTATGGTGTGCGGCTGTCCGGTCAGGATTCAGGACGCGGAACCTTCAGTCAGCGGCACGGTGTCTGGGTTGATCAGACCAGCGAAGAGAAATATGTGCCGCTGTCGACGCTACCACATGGTCGCTTCGAAATTCTCGACAGCCCGCTGTCAGAATTCGGCGTGCTCGGTTTCGAATATGGATTTGCCGGAGCAGAACCGAAGACTTTAGTGCTTTGGGAAGCACAGTTCGGCGATTTCGTTAATGGCGCGCAGGTTATCATCGACCAGTTCATCGCAGCGGGCGAAGCCAAATGGCTTCGCGCCAACGGTCTGGTGATGCTTTTACCGCATGGCTATGAAGGCCAAGGGCCAGAGCATTCATCCGCGCGGCTTGAACGGTTTTTACAATTATGTGCAGAGGATAATATCCAGGTCGCCAATTGCACCACACCCGCCAATTATTTCCATCTGCTCCGCCGTCAAATGGCCCGGCCTTTCCGGAAGCCTTTGATAGTTATGACACCCAAGTCGCTGCTGCGTCATAAAATGGCAGTATCGAAGTCAGGGGACTTCCAGGGGGACAGCCACTTCATGCGGATATTATCCGACCCTTGGGCGCCCGCAGACAAGGAAGTGAAGCGGTTGGTACTGTGTTCGGGTAAGGTTGCGTACGATCTTATCGAGGCGCGAAACGCGGCGGGCGATGCCAATACCGCAATTGTCAGGTTGGAGCAGCTTTATCCCTTCCCGGGCGAGCCATTAGTGGTGCGCCTAAAACGCATGGCAAACCTCGAGGAGGTCGTCTGGGCGCAGGAAGAGCCAAAGAACGCGGGTAGCTGGTCCTTTGTCGACCCGTTTATCGAAGAATGCCTCGCCGACGCCAAAACCAAACCAACGCGCGCGCGATATGCCGGACGCAAGGCTGCTGCTGCCACTGCTACCGGCCTTGCCAAACGCCACCAAGCCGAACAAGCGGCATTGGTTGCCGATGCGCTCGGTCATAATGTCCGCGCCGAAATCCGCCGCCAAAGAAAAGGCTGATAAGATATGAGTACCGAAGTCAGAGTCCCAGTATTGGGCGAATCCATTACCGAAGCGACACTTGGCCAATGGCTGAAAAAGCCCGGTGAAGCAGTTGCCGCCGACGAGCCCATCGCAAGCCTCGAAACCGACAAAGTGGCAATTGAAGTGCCTTCGCCGGTGGCAGGCGTGATGGGTGCCCATGTCGTTGAAGAAGGCGCTACTGTGAATGTTGGCGCGGTGATTGTGAGCATTGAAGCTGGTTCTGGCGCGCCGGCCGCAGCCCCTGCGCCAGCGCCAGCGCCAGCGCCAGCGGCGCAACCTGCCGCTGTCCCTCAGCCCGTTGCAACGACACAGGCGACCGATCAGGCCGCCCCAGCAGAAGCGAATGATCTGCCGCTGTCGCCAGCCGTCCGCCGCCTCGTGCTCGAGCTCGGTATTGACCCGTCGAAAATCAAAGGTACCGGCAAGGACGGTCGCCTGACCAAGGAAGACGTTGTGGCGGCTGCAAAGGGAGCACCTGCTGTCGCACCAACCGCCACTGCCTCGGTTGCTGCCCCTGCTGTCGCTGGCCGTCAGGAAGAGCGCGTGCGCATGACGCGTCTTCGTCAAACCGTTGCCAAACGTTTGAAGTCAGCGCAGGAAACGGCAGCGTTGCTCACCACATTCAACGACTGCGATATGAGCGAAGTCATTGCCGCGCGCGAAAAGTACAAGGAGCTGTTCGAGAAGAAGCACGGCGTAAAATTGGGCTTCATGAGCTTCTTCACCAAAGCGGTTGCGCTTGCGGTGCACGATATCCCGGCAGTAAATGCGCAGATCGACGGCGACGAAATCGTCTATCACAATTATCTCGACGTCTCGGTTGCGGTCAGCGCGCCCAACGGCTTGGTTGTGCCGGTCGTGCGCAACGCCGACAAATTGTCCTTCGCCGATATCGAAAAGACCATCGGTGATTTCGGCGCGCGCGCGAAGGCGGGAACGCTGACGATGGAAGACATGGCAGGCGGCACCTTCACCATTTCCAATGGCGGCGTGTTCGGAGGCCTGATGTCGACCCCGATTATCAATCCGCCGCAATCGGCCGTGCTCGGGCTTCACCGCATCGAGGACCGTCCGGTGGTTCGGAACGGCGAAATCGTCATCCGCCCGATGATGTATCTGGCGCTCAGCTATGACCATCGCCTGATCGACGGGCGTGAGGCGGTGACCGCGTTGAAGACAATCAAGGAAGCGATTGAGGATCCCACCCGCATCCTCATCGACCTTTAAGGAACCGACACATGGCAGAACAAAATTATGACCTGATTGTCATCGGCGCTGGCCCTGGCGGCTATGTTGCGGCGATCCGTGCGGCGCAATTGGGGCTTAGAACCGCCTGCGTGGAAAGCCGCGAGACGCTTGGCGGTACCTGCCTGAATGTCGGGTGCATTCCGTCGAAAGCGATGTTGCACGCGTCAGAGATGTATCATGAGGCACATTCGGGTGCGCTGACGAAATTTGGGATCGACTTCAAGGGCGTGGCGCTCAATCTCGACCAGATGCAGGCCGAGAAAACCAAAGCAGTTGGCGAACTAACCGGCGGTATCGAGTTTTTGTTTAAGAAAAATAAGGTCGATTGGCTGAAAGGCCATGCGGCGTTCACTTCGGCAAACAGCATCGACGTGGCCGGTAAAAGCTACACTGCTAAAAACATCATGATCGCGACGGGTTCGAGCGTAACGCCGCTCCCCGGCGTCGAGATTGACCAAAAGGTGATCGTCGATTCCACCGGCGCGCTCGCGCTGCCCAAGGTGCCGAAGCATATGGTTGTCATCGGCGGCGGCGTCATCGGAATGGAACTGGGAAGCGTTTGGCTGCGGCTTGGCGCTGAAGTTACTGTATTCGAATATCTCGACCAGATCCTGCCCGGCTATGACGGCGAAGTCCGGAAGGAAGCAGCAAAGATTTTCAAGAAACAGGGCTTCAACATCCGCACCGGAACCAAGGTCACCGGCGCAGTCGTCAAGGGCGGCAAGGCAACGCTGACCGTCGAACCCGCCGCCGGTGGCGCATCCGAAACCATTGAAGCTGATTGCGTGCTAGTATCGATTGGCCGCCGCCCCAACACCGAAGGCCTCGCGCTCGATAAAGCTGGGCTTGCCACTAACAAACGCGGCCAGATCGAAATCGGCCATGATTTTCAAACCAGTGTCCCGGGTATCTACGCCATCGGGGACGTCGTCCCCGGCCCGATGCTCGCGCACAAGGCCGAGGATGAAGGCGTCGCGGCGGCAGACTTCGTCGCGGGCGGCACTGGCATCGTCAACCATGACGTCATTCCGGGCGTCGTTTACACCTATCCTGAAATCGCCAGCGTCGGATTGACTGAGGAAGAGGCAAAGGACCGCGGCGAAATCAAAGTCGGCAAGTTCCCGATGATGGCGAACAGCCGCGCCAAGACCAACCGCGATACCGACGGCTTTGTTAAGGTCGTCGCCGATGCTAAAACGGACCGCGTGCTTGGGGTCCATATAATCGCGAGCATCGC
>JANMQN010000108.1:0-10937 GCA_031370535.1 Sphingomonadales bacterium
TGGCCCTTTGCTTGTCGCAAAGTATTTTTTGCCACTAATGCCCAAAGTCGGCCGTATTTGCTTTGCGGCGTTGTCGGCGCGGGTGGGAAGCATCTCCGATAACCGGCTAGGTGGATGGCACAGCTATCGTGCGTCGAAAGCGGCGCTCAATATGTTAATCCGCAACCTTGCGATTGAATGGCACCGGAAGAATGCAGCATCGGTTATAGTCGGGCTGCACCCAGGCACCGTTGACACGTCACTCAGCGCGCCATTCAAGGGCAATCCAGCGCATGATCGCTTCGCTGCTCCCCAAGCGGCAAAGCAGCTTCTGGCTGTACTGGAAAGCCTGAAACCGGAGCAATCGGGCCAGCTTTTCGCTTATAATGGAGAGCTTATCGCTCCCTGACAAGGAATGCCCTGTGAATCTGTGGATAAGTTGTCGAAAAGTGCCGATTTGAGGCTCACGCGGGTGGTTATTTACGGCTCGTTCGTCTAGGGTTCCATGATCATAAAAATATAAGGAATTTCGCTGCGTGAGCGACGATATTAGCCCACTAGACCCATCAGATATTTCACCGGTCGACATCGTCGATGAAATGAAGTCGAGCTATCTCGATTACGCCATGTCAGTGATCGTCTCACGCGCGCTTCCCGATGTGCGCGACGGCCTAAAACCTGTCCACCGCCGAATCCTCTTTGCCAGCCAGGAAGGCGGCTTTGTCGCTGGCCGTCCTTACCGCAAATCCGCGAAGATCGTCGGTGACGTCATGGGTAATTACCACCCGCACGGCGACAGCGCGATTTACGATGCGCTCGCCCGCATGACGCAGGACTGGTCGCTTCGCGTGCCGTTAATCGACGGTCAGGGCAATTTCGGCTCGATGGACCCCGATCCGCCCGCGTCGATGCGCTATACCGAGGCGCGGCTTAACAAGGTCGCGAATGCGCTGCTCGACGATCTCGACAAGGATACCGTCGACTTCCAGCCCAACTATGACGGCAGCCGCGAAGAGCCGCAGGTTCTCCCTGCCCGCTTCCCAAATCTGCTGGTCAATGGCGCTGGCGGCATCGCCGTCGGGATGGCGACCAACATTCCGCCACACAATCTGGGCGAAGTTATCCGCGCGTGTTTGGCCTATATCGACAATCCCGCGATTACCATCGACGAACTGATCGAGATCGTCCCTGCCCCCGATTTCCCCACCGGCCCGCTGATACTAGGCACTGGCGGCGCACGCGCGGCCTATCGCGAGGGCAAAGGCTCGATCATGCAGCGGGCGCGGCACGAGATCGAGGAAGGCAAAGGCGACCGCCGTTCGATCGTGCTCACGAGTATTCCGTTTCAGATTGGCAAATCGGGCCTGGTTGAAAAGATTGCCGAAGCCGCCAAGGACAAGCGTATCGAAGGTGTTTCGGACATCCGTGACGAATCAAGCCGCAAGGGCGTGCGCATTGTTATCGACCTGAAGCGCGATGCTACCACGGACGTCGTGCTCAACCAGCTTTGGCGCCACACGCAGGCGCAATCGAGTTTTCCCGCCAATATGCTCGCAATCCGTGGCGGTCGGCCTGAAGTGCTCACGCTGCGCGACATTATCGAGGCATTCATCCGCTTCCGCGAGGAAGTCATCACCCGCCGGACCAAATTCGAGCTCAACAAGGCCCGCGAACGCGCGCATCTGTTGCTTGGACTGGTGGTTGCGGTCACCAATCTTGATGAAGTCGTCCGGATTATCCGCGGGTCAGGCAGCCCTGCCGAAGCACGCGCCGCATTGCTCGACCGTAAATGGCCGATTGGTGAAATTGCGCCTTATATCAAACTGGTGGAGGCTATTGAGGCCGAAATCGAGGGTGATACCTATCAGCTGTCCGAGCTTCAAGTTCGCGCCATATTGGAACTTCGCCTCCACCGCCTGACTGCGCTTGGTCGTGACGAAATCGGCAAGGAATTATCGGGACTTGCCGTCAAGATTGAGGAATTTTTGGCAATATTAGGCGACCGCGTAAAGTTATACGCCGTCCTCCGCGAGGAACTTGTCGCAATCGACGCCGAATTCTCGACGCCGCGCCTGTGCGAAATCACCGCAAGCTGGGACGGTCTCGACGACGAAGATCTGATGGAACGCGAAGAAATGGTCGTGACCGTCACCCATGGCGGCTATATCAAGCGCACTTCGCTTGCCACCTTCCGCGCCCAGAACCGCGGTGGCAAGGGCCGTGCAGGCATGGCCACCAAGGATGAGGATGCCGTAACCGAACTGTTCGTTACCTCAACGCATACGCCGGTGCTTTTCTTCTCCAACATCGGCAAGGTCTACCGCCTTAAGGTCTGGAAACTGCCCGAAGGAGGCCCTCAGACACGCGGTCGCCCGATGGTCAACCTGCTTCCGCTTGGCGAAGGCGAGGTAATCTCAAACGTGCTGACTTTGCCCGAGGACGAGGCCGAATGGGGCGGATTAAGCGTCGTGTTTGCCACCGCCAAGGGCTACGCACGTCGCAACAGCATGGATGCCTTTGCGAACGTGCCGAGCAACGGCAAGATCGCGATGAAGTTCGAAGGTGAAGACGCCGACGACAAGCTGATCGGCGTCGAGTTGTTGAGCGCCGAAGACGATGTTCTGCTCGCAAGCCGCAACGGCAAGGCCATCCGCTTTGCAGCCGACGACATCCGCGAATTCCAGAGCCGCGCCTCGACCGGTGTCCGCGCCATGAAACTGGCCAAGGGCGACGCAGTCATCTCGCTCTCCATACTGCAACGCGTCGGCACCACACCTGAAGAGCGCGAGGATTACCTGCGCTTTGCACCTTGGAAGCCGGAAAAGGAAGGTGAGCCCACATTGTCCGCCGAACGCATCGCAGAAATGGAAGCGCGCGAGCAGTTCATCCTGACCGTTTGTGCCAATGGCTATGGCAAATTGTCATCGGCCTATGGCTACAGGCGAACGGGCCGCGGTGGTCAGGGCATCACCAACATCGACAATATCGAGCGCAACGGCGCAGTTGTGGCGAGTTTCCCCGCGACCAAGGGCGATCAGTTGATGCTGGTTACCGACCAGGCAAAACTTATCCGCATGCCGCTAGATAGCTTGCGCGTGTTGGGTCGCGGGACGGCTGGGGTGCGATTGTTCAATGTTGGGGATGACGAGCATGTCGTTGGTGCCGCCAAGATTGATGAGAGTGATGAGGGGGAGGCTGCGATAGCCGAGGGTTCAGAAAGCCCGGATCAAGACAATTAATGAGGTCTTCCTTGTTTCGGTAGCTTTGTAAGCAGCAAAAATAGAGGCAGAGCAAAGTAGATAGCTATGCTTCTCTGCTGCCGCTGTTTTTGGCTGGCCTTGGAGTGCCACAAGTAAGCGGCGAATTCGGCTTTCTAACATTTTCAAGCTACGCAATCGGTTATGCAATGGTGGCGTTGGGAGCAGCGCTAATGACCAACGGCAGTGATGGCGTGAAGTGAAAACATAGAGCGACTTTCCAATTTCAGTCGCGCTCTTCACCTTGTGGGTAATGCCCTCGTTTCACCAAAGTCTGCGCGACGCCGACCGCGATCATCAACACACCAAAATAATATAGGTACCAGATAGCTATGCTCGTGAATTCAGAATCGGCGAGCGGTCCAAGGCGCGCAAAGATCAGCAGGTCGGATATTACAAACAATATCGCGCCCATGCCGACTCGGTAACGGGGGAAGTTGCTGCTCCACGCCATCGCGGCCATCGCAGCGAGGATGATGCCGTACGCTGCAACCTGGATGCCCTCTTCCGGTGTTGGCGGGAGGAAGTAGGCTATCACCGGCGTCAGCAGCAAAATCGTTACAGCGAGCAGTTTCTGGCTGAATGTCGGCCCAACCCGCCGGTGCCGAAAATATAGCCATATCCCGATCAGATGCCCGACCGCAAAGGCCAGCGCGCCTGCAATCATGCTAAACTCGATCAGCCCGTCGCCAAGCGCATAAAAGGCCAGCATGACCGCAAGCGGCACAAATTCGCCGTCATGGTGACGGCGCAGTGCAAAGGGAACGAGAAAACCGACCGCCGCCATTTTCCAGATGACGGCGAACAATCCGCCTTCAAGCGGCAACAATAGCCAGGTTACGGGAAAACTTAAGCCCGCTAGCAGGCTGGCTAACAGCCACGGTCGTTTATGCGCGAGATCTTGCCCCATTGGCGGATGCTTCGTCCAAACAGCCCTGCAAGACAAGCGGAATTTGGCCAATCATGCCGTCGGCTGTCAGCCCCGGCCCTGCGCGCACGCCGATATCACCATGGAGCCACGCGGCGATACACGCTGCTTCAAAGGCGGGGGTCCCTTGGGCAAGTAATCCACAGATGAGACCAGTCAGCACATCGCCTGACCCTGCGGTGGCCAACCACGGCGATGCGTGGCGGTTAATGGCCGTGCGCCCGTCAGGGCTAGCGATGATTGTTTCATGGCCTTTTAGCAGGACTACCGATCCGGACTGTTTTGCAGCAAGCAAAGCGGCATTAGGGCGGTCAGCCAGCACGATATCGGGAAATAGTCGCGCGAACTCCCCGCTATGCGGTGTCATGACGTCATGGGCATTCAAATATCTGAAAAGCCTTGTCGAATCTTCCTCAAAGGCGGTAATCGCGTCGGCGTCGAGCACCGTTGGTATGCCGCTAGCAAGCATTTTGCAGACAGTATCGGCGATGTCGTTACCTGCACCCGGCCCAATGGCCAGCGCAGTTACCCGGTCGTCAATTACACTTAAATCCATATCGGCTTCGCGCAACATGATCGCGGTCACATGTGCGGCCTGTTCCGCCAGTGCATCCCGCTCGCCGATAATCGTTACCAACCCGGCACCTACCGCCAAAGCGGCGTGTGCTGAAAGTCGCGATGCCCCGGTCCTGAGCGGCGGACCACTCAACACCATCGCATGGCCGCGACTGTATTTATGGGCGTGTACGTTCGGCACGGTCAGGCCGGGCGGTAAGATAGTCCGGTCGTCGGCAAGGTTCAGCGTGAAAGCCATTTCGCTATCCTGCCGCTTTTACCTGTGCAGCGGCAAGGTTTTTTGATAGCCGCGCCGCCATGAGTAAATCCTATGACGTACATATTATCGGCGGCGGCCTTGCTGGTTGCGAGGCGGCATGGCAGCTAGCGCGACGCGGTTTCCGCGTCAGACTATCGGAAATGCGCGGGTCCGGCGACATGACGCCGGCACATCAGACCGATGGCTTGGCCGAACTGGTCTGCTCGAACAGCTTCCGCTCGGACGACGCCGAAAACAACGCGGTCGGCCTAATGCATCAGGAAATGCGCGATCTGGACTCGCTCGTCATGATGGCTGCCAAAGTTGCCAAAGTGCCTGCCGGGTCAGCGCTCGCCGTAGACCGCGATATATTCTCAGAAACCGTTTCAAAGCATCTGCAAGATAACGATAATATAGAAATCATCCGCGAGCGGATCGACGCCGTCCCTATAGAAGGTCCCGTCATCATAGCTACAGGTCCGCTCACCGCCATGAGTCTTGCGGAAAGCATCATGGCCAAAACCGGCGAGGACCGTCTGGCCTTTTTCGACGCAATTGCCCCGATTGTCTACCATGACAGCATCGACATGGACGTCGCCTGGTACGCCAGTCGTTGGGATAAAGGGGAAGGCAAGGATTACATCAATTGCCCGATGGACGAAGCGCAATACCGTGCTTTCCACCGAGGATTGCTCGACGCCGAAAAGACCGAGTTCAAGGAATGGGAGACGAACACCCCCTATTTCGAAGGGTGCATGCCGATCGAGGTAATGGCGTCGCGAGGTCTTGATACGCTGCGATTCGGTCCAATGAAGCCGGTTGGACTTGATAATCCGCGCACTGGTCGTTGGGCACATGCGGTGGTGCAGCTGCGACAAGACAACAAGCAGGGCACCATCTGGAACATGGTCGGGTTTCAGACCAAGATGAAACACAGCGCGCAGGTTGAACTTTTTCGAACCATCCCGGGGTTGGAAAAGGCTGAATTTGCGCGGCTTGGCGGACTCCACCGCAATACCTTCATCCGCTCGCCAATATTGCTGGATCGCCAGTTGCGGCTAAAATCATCGCCCAATGTGCGCTTTGCAGGACAGATTACTGGCTGCGAAGGCTATGTCGAAAGCAGCGCGGTGGGCTTGATGGCAGGTATCATGACCGCTGCCGAACTCGCCGGGCGAGATATTGCACAACCACCGCCCACAACTGCCTTTGGTGCACTCTTGGGTCATATCACTGGCGATGCTCACGCAGAAGACTACCAACCGATGAACGTGAATTTCGGCCTGTTCGCGCCACTGGAAGACAAGGTTCACAAGAAATCCCGCAAAGCCGCAATGACGGGAAGGGCCCGCGCCGACTTTGCCGAATGGACTTCAGTGCAGAAGGCCAGCCTTTAGTTACAGCAACTGGCTTGGCTACCTGTTTGGGTCGCGTGCTGGCGAACTCTTTACGCGTCAGCAGCTTGTCCTTGTTCGCGTCCGCGCCAGCAAACCGCTCTCCCGAAGCGTCAGCCCATTCTTCAAAGGTCAACAAATTATTGCCGTCCTTGTCGAGCGCCTCGGTACGGCTGCCCAGCAACTCGACACGCGATACCCAGTCGTCGCGGCTGCGATCACATTGATTGAATCACACCTCCTAGGGGCTCGCCTTGGGCGCTTCCGGCGGAGTTGGCAGCGCGCGGCCGAAGGCAGAGGCATTCGCGGTCCCTTCGGGTAGAGCATCCGATAATGTGGCTGGCGGCGGCGCTGCAGATATCGGGTTATCATGCGACGCCTGCCCTTGAACGAGTCACAGCCCGCCCGCTACAAACATCAAAGCCCCCAGTCCACCAGCCAGAAATCGCGGCATTTTGAAGGTCTTTGCACCAATTGACGTCATGACTATCTGCCCGGAAAATCACCAGCCCGTCAAGGCATGCCAGATCAGACGCGGACCAGAAGCACCAGAGTGAGACCGCGCAAGAATAGTCAACGGCCGTAGAGCTGAACCGCGAGGCATCGACACGCTAACGCGCTGAGGGATCGTCCACTGTCTGCCCGTTCGTTCCGACAAATCGGCGAGCGCCCATATCTTGCCGATCGCGTTCGCATCATCAGCCGCTTCGACCCACTCTGCATATTGCCCAAATATCGCGGCTGACCTTAACGCAGCAAAATTTGCAAGGCAGGCATCTGTCCAATCGGCTGCAGCCGCCAATACTTCCCATGCTTCGATCAGCAACAACATGGGAGCTTCGCAACCCGAATTTACAGGTTCGCCCAATGCCGACAACATGATTTCACCACTGGGCCGAGATGAGCGGGGTCGTCCGATGACGTCATTCCACCACGCCAATTTCAACTGGGCGATCATCGGCTCACGGCTTTTCAAAACGACGTGAGCCAAGCGATTGTCAAACGCCAAAATTAGCCGAAACTTCGACTGCAGCCGTTTCGGCGCATAAAAAACGGCCAGATTTTCAGGCGGTTTTAACTCTAAATCACGCGCATTCATGCGCTGCTCACCTACATGTTCGCGGACGAAAGGAAAGTTAACAGCACGATAACCAGACATTTTGAAAGGTCGCTTACCATGCCCCTGTATTGCATCATCGTAACTACATTTGTGCAACAGGGAAATGGCACTATGGCAACGGGCAAAATAGGTTGGAAAGCCGGCGGTTTTCTTGCACGACTGAAACGCGACCAATCAGGCAATGTGATTGCCATGACAGCTGCGGCCGTACTTCCGATGATTGCTGTTATCGGCGGCGCGGTCGACATGAGCCGTATTTATATGACACGGACCCGGCTTCAGGCCGCTTGCGATGCTGGTGTGCTTGCAGGACGTAAGGCGATGACGACGTTGGTCTATGACACTGCCTCACAAACCCGCGCGAACAACATGTTCAACTATAACTACAAAGCCGCCGATTATGATGCGAACGGAACAACATTTACCCACACCGCAGACGCGCAGGGCAAAATAACGGGGAGCGCGTCAACAAACCTGCCGACAGTTCTGATGAAAATTTTTGGCCAGACGACAACGGCCATCAACGTCACCTGCGGCGCCGACTTGCAAATTCCTAATATCGACGTCGTAATGGTGCTAGATGTCACCGGATCAATGAATGACTGCCCTGACGGGAATTGCGACAGCCCCGGTGAGCAAAGAAAAATTGTCTCCTTGCGGGCTGCAGTGAAGCAATTTTTTACAACTTTGACATCGGCTGTACCGGTGGGATCGGCATCACAGATCCGGTTTGGATTCGTACCATATAGTCAGGCCGTCAATGGGAGCGACTTATTCAAGGTCACCCCGGACGCTTCAAAAGGTCAACTCCCGCTATCGCATCTGATGGACGTTATGCCGTTGCAGTCACGAGTGGCAAATTTCAACACGCCGGTCAGCGGTGGCTGGATCCAAGATAGTTCAGTCACGACGCAAACTTACCAGCAAAGATTCGACAAGGATGTTGCTTCTACACGGCAACCATTCACCGCCTACAGTGCAACCGAGACGAAGATTTCGAACAATGATTGTGATCGCTGGGGTAATTTTAACAGCAGCTTCATTCTAGACAGCGTTCCGTTAAATGTCATGCTGTATCCGTATGAGGCGAATACATATTCTGATAATTACGGCGCGTCTGAACTGTATCTTCCCGATGGATCAAGCGTCTGGCAAACCAGCGAGCCTACCTCAGGGCCTGGTTACACTAAAATCACTTTTAATCGCATCAGCGGCACTTGGAGCGACAATAGTGGCGCCGATTATAGTAAGTACCAAAGATGCATTCGTGAGGTAACCCGAACAAAGTATAAGAGCGCATCGGGGTTCAAATTCACCAACTGGACATACAAACCGGTAAACTACGATGTTTCGCAATATAAAGCTGGGAACGCAATCAACTTTGTATCGGCGATCAACAGCAATTACACAGTCGCAACAGCTGGGTCGTATGACCTTGTCCAACTCCGCAACCTTCCTGACCAGTCGGGGCTGACTGCAGACACCGCCACTTGGGATGGGTGCCTTGAAGAACGCAAGTCAATCGCACAAGCAACTTTCACTCCGATCCCTTCGGGCGCGTACGATCTGAACTTCCTTTTGGGCGGAACCGACGACAACACCCGTTGGCGGCCAATACTCCAAGATCTGGCTTGGATACGTTCCGGCCCTGCTGAACAAACTACAACCAACAATAACAGCCGGCCGAGCTATCAATGCCCGAGCTCGAAGATGCGCAACTTGAACGTCATGACGCAAACGGAAGTGAATACATATGCCGATACGCTTCAACCTGCCGGTAACACATATCTTGATGTAGGTATGATATGGGGGCTGCGCCTGCTCGCTGCGCAGGGAATGTTTGCCAGCCGAAATCTGGCGGGTGCGAATGGCGGCCAGATAAGTCGCCACATCATCTTCCTGACCGACGGGGAGCCAGTATCGTCACCAACAAATTATTCGGCATATGCAATGGAGCAGATGGACAAACGCATCACGGGTTCGACCGGAGTTGCAGCAGCCACATTGCATTCGCGACGCTTCCAGGCGATGTGCGATGCGCACCGTGGGGCCGTCAGCATCTGGGCAATTGCGTTCGGTACATCGGTAACCGGCAACCTGTCCACGTGCGCGGACCCTGACCGCGCGTTCCAAGCCGACAACACTACTGAACTGAACAACGCATTTAGCAATATTGCACGTGATATTGCGGATTTGAGGCTCGTACAATGACACAGCAGCTTAAACAGACAAAGACTTTGTCCAATCGATTCGTTCGCGACGAAACCGGTATTTCAATGGTTGAATTCGGTCTAGTGGCGCCAATGTTTTTCGGGCTGATGATGGCCGTATTCGATATAGGATTTGGCGTTTACACCAAAGCCGTCATCCAAGGTGAGGTCGAAAAAGCAGCAAGATCAGCATCGCTGGAGAATACCAGTTGGGACGTTATAACTTCGAAGGTGAATAACCAGATCAAGGCTGTAATCCCCGCAGCGAATTCTCAGACCGACATTTCTTTTGCGTTGTCCAATGAATACTATGAAGATTACGATGACGTGACACTACCTGAGGCATTTACCGACAGTAATAACAACAGCCAGTGGGATTCGAACGAGTGTTTTGTGGATCGTAATGGCAATCGCCAATATGATCTGGACGTCGGCATCGCCGGTCGTGGCGGCGCGCAGGATGTTGTAAAAATCGAGGCGAACGTAACATATAAGCGCGTGTTTCCCCTTTGGTCGCTCGTCGGCATGCCTGACACGCAAAGCGTCCAGGCCTCAACATATCTTCGTAACCAGCCGTTTTCGGGACAAGCCGCTCGTGTGGGAGTGAGAATATGCCCAGCACCATAAAGAAAAGCGCCTTTTCCAAATGGCGTCGCCGACTTTCACATAATGAAAGCGGGGTAATCGTTGTCGAGTTTGCTTATGCGCTGCCAATATTGACGGTATTGGGCTTTACGGGTGTTGAAGTTGCCAACCTTGCCATTGCAAACATGCGGGTTAGTCAGATCGCAATCACCATTGCCGATAACGTGTCACGTGCACAACAGGCGGTTCCTCTTGAACTGCCTGAGCTGCGCGAAGCGGATATAAACGACGCATTTATCGGCGCGAGGATTCAAGGCGGTACGAGCTTGCCGATCCTGACCAAAGGTCGCATCATTGTTTCGAGCCTTCAACGGACGTCTACCGGGCTCCAGACTATTACCTGGCAACGCTGCAAAGGGGAATTGGTTCGCAACTCGGCGTATGGCGGGCAAGGTACAACCCAGCCAGCAACAGGCACGACTGGGTTTCAAGGCATGGGACCTGCTGGCGCGCAAGTTAAAGCTGAGGCAAACACCGCGATTATTTTCGCTGAAGTTACCTACACGTATCAACCGTTGGTAGCATCCACCCTCATCGGCCCACGTACCCTTCGAAAAGAAGCTGCGTTTTATGTACGTGACGACCGAAAG
>JANMQN010000109.1:0-1877 GCA_031370535.1 Sphingomonadales bacterium
GAATTAGCCAAGCGGACTCTCAACTCGCTGGTCGCTAATGATCAAACAAATGCCATTTGGAACAGGGAGCTACGAAGCAGTTTGGAGGAACAGGCGGCCAAGCTGGATTATGCTGATGGAAAACTGGCTTCGGCACTTCAAAACGCCAGATCAGCTTTAAAGACATTGGAGCGGCCGCAGGATCCGGGCGCGCCGTTGGCGGTCCCGCAGGCTGCCGGTGCGCAGTTGATATTGGGCGATATAATGGCGAAGCTCGGCAACGCTGGAGAAGCGCGAACCGCATGGCAAAACGCGCTTGATGCGACCGACCAAAACTTGGCATCACAGCGATCTCGTAATCTTTCAAACCAATTCATTGTCCTCAAGCGCCTCGGGCAGGTGCAGGAAGCGAAGAGAGTTGCATCTGAGCTCGAAAGGCGGGGCTATCGCCACCCCGCCTTTATAGGCGAATTCTAAGCTAAGTTTATGACCTCAATACCCGCTTGTTGCATGCGACGCGACCGGCGGACTACCAGCTCCCTTGCCAGTAATCACTGGCTCGATGGTGATGAAATGGGTCTCTGGTAGCAACGCCACCAGCCCCAGGCAGAAGAAATATTGGGCAGCGTAGTTGTCAGGCGTGTCGTCATCGATGGTGACCGAAGTGTCGCTGTTGCGAACGGTGGTCATGTCGGCAACGGTGATCGGCTCGGTATTTCCGGGGCTGGCGCAGAACCAGCAAAAGCCTTCCGGCGAGTCATAGTTGCCCGAACCTTCGCTCGGCAAAGCCCAGCGGCTGGCAAGCGGATTGCCATTCTGGTCGGTCATCGCTGCATTCAGGATGAAGGTGATATCGATGTTATCGGTGAAATTGGGGTCCGTCGGCATGTTGCTCAGGTTGATATCGCCTTGCGGGTCGGTAATGGCATTCGGGAAGCTCGGGTTCGATCCGGTTATCTGATAGCTGATATTCGCCCCCAGTCCGTTGATGCCCCAGTTGCTGGTGGCGTTGACCTGAATAGTCAGTGTGCGGTCGATTGGCATGTCTTGTCCTCCTTGGAAATTGGTGCAAAAATACGATTCCGGCAACTCTTATGGGGCATCGGGGCCGGTAAAATCGGCGCCTGATGCTTCAGGACGATGCCTTCAAATTGCCGTGGTTTTGCGACTGGTTCCAAGGTCTATTGTAAGAAAATACATGACTGCGCGATCAATGGCAAATGCAATCAAGTAATCGCGTTGCCCGATTTACGTCACGGCATTGCGAACCAAAAAACGCGCTTCGCGAAATTCTTCTTTTACAATAACTTCGCGCATCATCTCTCCGGCGCGCCAAATATCGTCGTGGCTGAGCGTTAGCGGGGTCAGGCCGAAGCGCAAGATATCCGGGTCGCGGAAGTCGCCGATAACGCCGCGCGCGATCAGCGCTTGGACGATTTCATAGGCATGCGGGTGGCGGAAGGAGATGTGGCTGCCGCGTCGCGCTGGATCGGTCGGCGTCACGCATTCGAGACCAGCGGAGGTTCCTGCCACAAGGAAGATATCCCAGAGCGCTGCAGACTTCGCTTCAACTTGGGCGATGTCGATGGCGGCCCAAAGCTTTAGCCCGCTCTCCAGCGCGCCAAGCCCAAGCACCGAGGGCGTGCCGGTCAGCCAACGCTTCATACCGGGAGCTGCTTCGTAACCGTCGGCAAATTCAAACGGCGCCGCGTGGCCCATCCAACCCGACAACGGGTTGTGCAGCCGTTCCTGCCAGCGCTTCGCGACATAGAGAAACGCGGGAGCGCCGGGGCCACCGTTGAGATATTTATAGCCGCAGCCGACTGCCATATCGGCTCCTGCCCCGTTCAAATCCACCACCACCGCTCCGGCGCTATGGCTTAAGTCCCAGCACATCA
>JANMQN010000111.1:0-4545 GCA_031370535.1 Sphingomonadales bacterium
CAGGCTGCACGCGACCGTGGCGCCGAACTGGCAAAAGGGGAATAGAATGAAGATCAAGATTGCATTGATGCTGACAGGCATACTGTTCGCCGCGCCTGTCGCCGCTGCTATCGCCACGCCGCCGACGACCGAACAGGCTAAAGCTAATCTTGCCAAGGCAGGGCCTATCGAAAGCTTCGACCTCTTCCAGCTGGCCGATGGCATTGACGATGGTGCGCTCAACAGCGAAGTGATTACCGCGGCGTATTTGGAGCGCATCGCTGCAATTGACGACAGCGGGCCGATGCTCAATGCCGTGATTGCGACGTTCCCCGACGCGCTTGAGCAGGCACGCGCAATGGACGCCGAACTGAAGGCGGGCAGATATCGTGGGCCAATGCACGGGCTTCCAGTGCTGGTGAAGGATAATATCGAAGTTGTGGGGCCAATCCCGACCACGGCAGGTTCGCTCGCGCTGGCAGACAATATTACAGGGCGTGACGCACCGCTGATTGCGCGTTTGCGCGCAGCTGGCGCAGTTATTCTGGGCAAAACCAATCTATCCGAATGGGCTAATATCCGCTCGGACAATTCAACCAGCGGCTGGAGCGCGGTAGGCGGCCTCACCAAAAACCCGCATGCGCTCGATCGCAATGCATGTGGTTCATCAAGCGGCAGCGGGGCTGCCATGGCAGCGGGGCTGGCCGCAGCAACCATCGGCACCGAAACCGATGGATCAATCACTTGCCCCGCTGGGGTGAACGGCGTGGTAGGTTTCAAACCAACGGTAGGCCTCGTGTCGCGCCGCTATGTAGTGCCTATCAGCCACAGTCAGGACACAGCCGGTCCAATAACACGCTCGGTCCGCGACGCGGCGATCATGCTCACGGCCATAGCAGGTTCCGACCCTGAAGATGCTGCCACCACTAATGCCGATACATATCGCGGAAATTATGCGGCCGATTTGTCAGTCGACGCGCTGAAAGGTATGCGGATCGGCGTGATGCACGCGCCAAGTGTTGACGCAACACTGTTCGACGCCGCTATTGCGAAGCTGCAAGAGGGCGGCGCAGAAATTGTGGTGTTGGATGCGAGCAAGGTCGACAGGGAGAAAATCGGTCAGGCCGAATTCAAGGTACTACTCGCCGAACTGAAAGCGGACCTAGGCGGTTATCTGCAGGGTCTGCCCGATGGTTTGGTGCAGCATAAGACGCTTGCCGACGTCATCGCCTTTAACAAGGCCAATGCCGACAAGGAATTACAGCACTTCGGGCAGGATACCTTTGAGCTTGCCGAGAAAGAAGCTGGCTTGGATAGCGCTGCTTATAAGGAGGCCTTGGCCACATCGCGCGGGCTGGCCTCGGAAGCACTCGACCAGCTATTCACCATCAACAAAGTCGATGTGATTATCGCGCAAACCAACGGTCCAGCGTGGCTAACGACTCTTGGCAAGGGCGACGCGTTTTCAGGACCAAGCGCTAGCCAATTGCCAGCAGTCGCGGGCTATCCGCATTTGACAGTGCCGATGGGTTTGTCAGCAGGCCTTCCTGTGGGACTAAGTTTTATTGGGGCAAAGTGGCACGACCATGCCGTGCTGAAGGCTGGCTATGCGTATGAACAATTGTCCAAGGCGCGCGTCACGCCGCAATTTCGCACGAGTTTGGACAGCAAATAATGGCATTCGGAAAACCCGAACTTGGCAGCCTTATACCGGGCGGCACCGCTTTTGATCCGGCGCTGGTCAATAAATTGATGGGCAAATTCGGCCATGGTGGTTTCCTCGACATGGAATATGTCGGGCACGGAGAAGACTGGGTAGAGTTGGCTATAGACTGGCGCGAAGATCTGGTCGCTGACCCAGACACCGGCATACTCGCGTCTGCAGTCATCATCAGCCTGATGGACAATGCGACCAGCATGTCGATCTGGACCAAGCTCGGCGAATTTCGGCCGCAGGTGACAATGGATTTGCGCATCGATTATCTGCGTCCCTCTCCATCCGGCGAGCGCGTTTATGGACGAGGTATCTGCTATCATCTGACCCACAGTATCGGTTTTGTAAGAGGCTTCGCGCATAACGGCAATCCCGACGACCCGCTCGCCCACGCCAGTGGCACTTTCATCCGCGTCGGGGACCGTGTGGGATGAGCGATACCAAAATCACTGGGTTGCCCCCCTATGCGCTGGCGCTCGACATGGCTGTTGTGGATGAACTCGACGGTGTGCCGGTTATCGGCATGCCCTTCGCCGACAAGGTGCAGGGCCGCCCGGGTTTCCTGCACGGCGGCGCTATCTCAGGCCTGCTCGAAATGGCCGCGATCGCGGCCATCCACCGCGCGTTGCAAGCGAAAGGCAGCGACAGCGCAATCAAGCAGGTCAATGTCACCATCGATTTCATGCGCGGCGGTGTGGGGCAGATGACCTACGCAGTCGGCGAGGTCACTCGGCTGGGCCGTACAATGGCGAACGTCGAAGCCCGCGCTTGGCAAGAGTCCCGCGATAAGCCAATCGCAATGGGATATATGCACTATTTGATTAAGGCGAAGCGAGAAGCTTAAGCCTCGCCATGGGTCTCGATGAGAGCGCTAGCAATTGCCTCTTCGGGTGTTTTGTCGCCCCAGATGATGAATTGAAAAACCGGATAGAATCGCTCGCATTCGTCGATAGCGACATCAATTATGGTCTGCGCATGATCAACACCAAGTAGTCCACTGGACGGCATCAGGCTGCCATGACGAAATAGCAGTATGCCGTTTGCTGACCACATATCGAAATGTCCGAGCCACAATTGCTCGTTAATCAGACCCAACGCAGTGTAGATGCTGTCTCGCTTATCGCTTGGCACGGTGACGTCAGGCAGGACAATAAGTTGAAGCGCGTTGTCTTCTTCGCGCCAAATCGCGCGGATCTGGTAGCTTGTCCAGCTGCCCTTATATTCGGCAGTAATCTCGTCTTCGCCATCAAGTTCAAACGACCATCCCCGCGCCTCGAACAATGCCGCGAGCATGTCGACGGGCGCGGATTCGTCGCGTTCGAAATGTTCATATTGCTCATCTGCATCGTGCATGTTTTGGTGCGCCCATTATTATCCGGGGATTCTGCCTTGCCTATGACTCGCACGCAAGGGGCTTGCACCACCTTGGGGCACAAGTCTGTGGGCCGGTTGTGGAAAAGTTTTACTTCTTCGCGGCGGATTTCTTTGGTGCGGGCTTCGCATTGGGTGCTGTTTTTGCCGCCGATGCCGCTTTCAGGCCTGCTACGGCCTCCAACGCAGCAACGCGTTTGCCCAGCGCGTCGGCCTCAGCACGTGCATTTGCCGCGAGGGTTTTCACCGCGTCAAATTCCTCGCGCGTAACAAGATCAAGCCCGCCAGCCCATTCGCGCGCGCGCGCGCGCATGCTTGCCTCTGCTTCACGGCCCATACCTGCTACAGTACCGGCAACGCCGTTCAATACTTTTGCCAAATCGTCAAAAATGCGCTTTTCGCTTTGCATGTCATTCACTCCATTGCGGTCAGGGGGTTAACCGCCCTTCCCTATCTGGGAAGTCGCAGCCGGAACGTAAAGGCTTTCAGCATTAGGATTCAGCCTGTCGATCTGAAAGTTCAGGATAGAGGCGAAGCTGATCCACACCAGATAGGGCACCATCAGCCAGGCTGCCGCCTTGCGAACCTGCCCAAAAACCACTGTTGTTGCAATGCCGAGTACGATCATCACGAGGATGATGTAAAAGGCGGTCGTCACCTTATGCTGGCCGAAAAAAACTGGTGACCAGCTGAGATTCACCAAAAACTGGGCAACAAACAGACTGATGGCAAGACCGCGCCTGCGCGCACCTCTAGCATGCAACACCATCGCGAAAGCCAGCCCCATCAAAAAGTAAAGTGTCGGCCAAACGACACCAAACGCCCAGCCCGGCGGCTGTGCATCTGGCTTGATCAACGTCTGATACCAGCCATTTTCTTCCGCGGAGCCCGATATTGTTCCCGACAGAAAGCCAAGAAACATCACCACAGGGATTACAAACAACGCCCAGCGCAACAACGACATGCGAAGCTGCGATGCGGATGCAAGCTGGTTCATGGGAGTTCTCCGAGCTTATCGGGCGATTCGGTGGAAACGCCGTTCGTTCAATTCCTTAGCATTGCGCACAAATAGAACAAGGCCGCCCGCCCATACGGGCAGACGGCCTGATGTTTCGTTTTGGATCGCGGCTTAGAACACCGCGCTGAAAATTACTTCCGTGTGCCCGAAAGCCCCATCGAACCGAAAGCGCCGGCTTTCACTTCGCCAGTCATCGCATCGCCATCGACAGTTGCAGTCGCATCGAGATGCATGGGCATCGGCACAGTGATGTCCATACCCCAGCTCAGCGTGTCGCCGTCAACTGTGCCGGACGCGATATCCATCGTGCCGAGCCCGCCTGACATCTTGCCCGAAAAGCTGCCACCGTCGCTGTTGACAGTCAAAACTGCCTTCTGGTCACCCATCGGGCTTTTGATTGTTACGTCCCAATCACCATCAACTGCTGCCATATTCCTGCTCCTTATTTAGCGGTGTTGTTTGC
>JANMQN010000147.1:0-28232 GCA_031370535.1 Sphingomonadales bacterium
CCGCCGTCGAGTTCGTAGCAATGCTTGTCCGCAATGGACTTTGCAAATTCGATCATCGCGGGCACATAGTCGGTGGCAATCGACCAATGTGCGGGCTGGCGGATGTTGATCGCCTTGATGTCTTCCCAATAGGCCTCGGTATAATGACGCGCGATGTCCCAGATCGACTGCGCCTTCTCCGCCGCCATCTTCTCCATCTTGTCCTCGCCCGAATCGGCGTCGTCGGTCAGATGGCCGACATCGGTGATGTTGATGACATGGGTAAGCTTGTAGCCCTTATAGCTGAGCACGCGGCCCAACGTGTCTGCAAAGACATAAGCACGCATGTTGCCGATATGCGGGTAGTTATAAACCGTGGGGCCGCAGGTGTAGACACGCGCCTCGCCTTCATGGACGGGTTTGAAGGTTTCCAATTGCCGCGTCAGGCTGTTGAAGAGGCGTAATTCGGTCATGCTTTGCCGATGCGCGATGCGCCCTGCGAGGTCAAGCAGTCAGAAACCTTCCCAGCGGATCGCCTGATCAATATCCACCCGCGGCACTGCAAAATTATTCACCGCCGCTTGCCGGTCACGATAACCAATCGCCATTCCGCAAAAGAAGATATGGTCGTCGTCAATGTTCAATAGCTCGCGCATATACGTGCCGTACATCGCCCAGATTTCCTGCGCGCAGCTGTCGAGGCCTTCCTCGCGCAACAGCAGCATCACGGTTTGCAGCCACATGCCCATGTCGGACCATTGCGGCGGGCCCATATATTTGCGGGTGTAAGTGAACAGCTGCACCGGCGCGCCGAAGCTGTCCCAGTTTTTCATCATCTGGCCAATGCGCCCCGCGCTATCTTCGCGCGCAAGGCCAAGCGCGTCGAACATCGCCTTGCCGACACCACGGCGCTGTTCCTCGTATCGGCCTTCGAGCCCTTTGGGGTAAATGTCATATTCCGGAGCTTCGCCCAAAGGGGCAGCCGCGGCCTTAGCCTTGATCTTGGCGGTGAGATCGGCGAGCGGCTGGCCTGTGAGAATGACGGCATTCCACGGCTGTGTGTTGCCGCCCGAGGGGGATTGCTGGGCCTTGATAAGGATGCGTTCGAGAATAGACTTGTCGACCGGCTTGTCGGCGAATTGTCTTATCGATCGGCGTGTGGCGACTGCTTCGGTCACGTTCATGTGATGGCTCCCAGCGAATTTAATCGTACGATTAACTCATGCCATGTGGGATGCGAAACGCAAGACTATTCCTCGTCGAATAGCCCTGCAAGTTGTTCAATCATCGTCCCGCCCAATTGCTCGGCGTCCATGATCGTGACCGCGCGTTTGTAGTACCGTGTGACGTCATGGCCGATGCCGATGGCGACCAGTTGCACCGGACTGCGCGTTTCGATCATCTCGATTACCTTGCGCAAATGTTGTTCGAGATAGCCGCCGTGGTTCACCGACAGTGTAGAATCATCGACCGGTGCGCCGTCTGAAATGACCATCAAAATCCGGCGGTCTTCGGCGCGGGCGATCAGGCGGTTGTGGGCCCACAGCAAGGCTTCGCCGTCGATATTTTCCTTGAGCAGCCCTTCGCGCATCATCAGACCCAGATTGCGCTTGGCGTGCCGCCACGGCTCGTCGGCCTTTTTGTAGATGATGTGGCGCAGATCATTGAGACGCCCAGGCATCGGCTGGCGACCGGCGGCGAGCCAGTCTTCACGCGCTTGCCCGCCTTTCCATGCGCGGGTGGTGAAGCCCAGGATTTCGGTCTTCACGCCGCAGCGCTCAAGCGTTCGCGCCAATATGTCGGCGCTGATCGCCGCAATCGAAATCGGCCGTCCACGCATCGATCCGCTATTGTCGATGAGCAACGTAACAACGGTATCGCGAAAATCGGTTTCGCGCTCGATTTTGTACGACAGCGAACTGCCCGGCGACACCACAACGCGGGCCAACCGCGCGGCGTCGAGCATTCCTTCTTCCTGATCGAAATCCCAGCTGCGGTTTTGTTGCGCCATCAGGCGGCGTTGCAGACGGTTGGCCAGTTTCGTAACCACCGATTGCAGGCTCGACAATTGCTGGTCGAGATAGGCCCGCAGGCGGTTTAGCTCTTCCTCGTCTGCCAATTCCAGCGCGGTGATCGTCTCGTCATATTTAGTTGACCATATCTTGTAATCGCTTTGCGGCAGATGATCCCAGTTGCGGCGCTGCGGCGTGACCGGCTGCATGCCGTCATCGCCCATTTCGCCATCGGCCCCGTCCTGGTCGTCCATGTCCTGCTGGTCATAATCAGCCTCGGTCTCTTCGCCTTCGCCGTCCTGCGGTTCGCCGCGAGCTTCGGCGGTGCCAGCTTCGCCGTCGCCGTCATCCTCGCTGTCGCCGTCTTGATCCTGCTTGTCGTCAACATCTTCGCCGCCCTCATCTGAGTCCGACGGGTCGATATCGCCCTCGGTCAGGTTGAGATGCTCAAGCATAGATTGCGTCAGCGCGGCAAAGGCCGACTGGTCGTCGAGCGCAAGGCCGAGCGCATCCAAGTCGCTACCTGCCTTTGCCTCAATCCAGCCACGTAGCATATCCACGCCCTCGGCAGCTGCAGTAGGAACGGGCAAGCCTGTCAGGCGCTCACGGACAATGAGCGATAGCGCTGTTGAAATCGGCACTTCATCGGCGGCCTGCGCGCGGCTGATAGGGTCGGTTCGGAGTTTGAGGTCGAGCGCATGTCCCAAATTGGCAGCGACACCTGCCATATTTCGCGAGCCGAGCGCCTCGACCCGGGCATTTTCAACAGCATCAAAGGCCGCGCCCGCAATCGCCTCGGCTGGACGGGCGTTCGCATGGCGTGCCGCGTTGTGATGCTTTAGTTTTAGCGCAAAACTATCGGCAAATCCGCGTGCTTCAGCGACTTGTTCGGGCGGAAGCAACCGTCCCGGCATCGGTACCTTGAAATTCTTGCCTGCCTGACTCGGCGCATCAGCGGTGAAGGCAAGCTCTACCTCCGGCTCATGCGCCAGCGCGCGCGCCGTGCCGGTCAGCACCGCCTTGAATTGTTCGAGCGGCGATTCGCCTGCCACTATTCAGCCGCCAGTTTGCACGCGGCAGCCACCTGTTCCTTGGTTGGCTTGGCCGTCAGTTGTAATTTGAAAACATGGGCATTTTGCGTGGGAAGGCGGTCTTCGCCGGCGCGTGAACCGTTCACAACTGCCGCGAAATCCCTGCAGACCGGGATGCTGCGCAGATAATCGCTATGGCCACTGCCACCGCTGGATACATCGGTGGTGTCGATAATCGTAAAACCGGTTTTGCTTGGCTCGGTCTCATATTTCGATTTTGTCGCAAAACACCTCTCGGGCCGACCCTTTGCCTTCAGTTCCTTCGCCTCGAAGGGATTGAAGCAATAGGGCGAACCCAGTCGTGGATAGCCGTGCAGCGCGCGCGATACGGCCAACGCCTTGTCGGCGAGCGAGGCGTAAACCGTTATCCGTCGGTCATTATTGACTCGGCGCAGGGCAAGCACTTCTTCAGCGATGTCGCGTTCGAAATCTTCACGATCGACATCAGGTGACGCCAATATGATGTTGGAAATATTGCTGGAATCTGCATTGGTCGAGCTCCGGTCAACATATTCGACCGCAGGTATAACCAGTCGCGCGCCGAGCGAGTGCGAGACTATCACGATTTCCTTTACCCATTCCGTCCGCGCCAATTTAGTCAGGAAATTGCGGAAATTGCGCTCATCCCAATACATGTTGGTTTCATCGACGGCATAGCTCAACAACGCACCCTGCGACGGCCAGCTATACTGGATGATAGGGCCATCAAATTGAGTCAATGTAGCCATTTGGACGGTATCCTTGGCGGTCGTCGGAAATGTTTCGCGATAACCATGGACGTAAAGTAGTACGCGCCCCTTGCGAAGGTTCGCAGCATCGCGGAGGCCACTCCACCATTCGGATTCGGACTGGAACGCGAGCGGGACGACGGTTTGCTTGTCACCCTTGGCAGGCTTGATCGTCATTGGCGGAGCAAAGCGCCCATAACGTACGCGATCGCCGCGCTGGTTGGTCAGTTTGATGTTTTCGCCCGTGCAGTCGGGAAGGCGGCTCGTGACTGCGAAATAATCCTTGCCCGCGACCGCAGCGACATCGGGTTGCGCCGGGTTGCAACGCGGATTTTCCACCAGCTGACTATGCGGAATGTCGCCATATTCGACGGCTACGCCGCAGCCGGATAGCGCCAAAGTGGCTAGCAATATACCAAGAAATTTCTGCATCATTTGCCCTTGGGATGCGCCGCGCGCCATTCTTTGACCGCTTTCAGCGCGCCGGACACATGACCTTTGACGCCGAGTTCGGAGTAAGCGAACAGGATTTTGCCATCGGGTGCGATGACATAAGTAGTGCGGTTCGATCCGCCCATGACGGGCAGGCTAACCTTGTAAGATTTGATCACCGCTTTCGATGCGATGCCGACAGTGAATTTGTTGCGGCATGCCTCGACCGAAAAGCGCTTCAGCGTCTCGATATTGTCTGCGGACATGCCGATAATCGACGCGCCCATTGCGCCGAAATCATCGGCAGCTTCGGAAAATTCATGTGCCTCGACAGTGCAGCCCGATGTGAAGGCCTTGGGGTAGAAATAAAGCACCACCGGCCCGCGCCTAAGCGCCTTGTTGAGGTTGTATGTGTAGGCGTCACCTGCGAGCACCGCCTGTGTAGTGAAATCGGTCGCGCGCACTCCTGGTTTCAACGCCGCAAAAGCGGGGCTAGCGGCAAGGGCAAATGCCACAACAACGGCGAGGCGTTTCATAATCGGTTCCTTGAATGGTACTCTGGCGAAATAGCCCTTAAACTTAATTTGATTTGCCAACGACGCTTTCAGGCAAGTCCTTGCCGAATACGCGCTGGTAATATTCAGCGACCAATGCGCGTTCTGCTTCATCGCATTTGTTGAGGAACGAAAGACGGAAAGCGAAACCGACATCCTTGAAGATCGCGGTGTTCTGTGCCCAGGTGATGACGGTACGCGGGCTCATCACCGTCGAGATATCGCCGTTGATAAAACCCTGACGCGTCAGGTCGGCAACCTTCACCATATTGGCGACCGCTGCGGCATCGCTACCGGTCGATTTGGCGAGAACGATTTCGCCTTCGACCTGTGCGGGCAGATAATTTAGGCCAACGACTATGTTCCAGCGGTCCATCTGACCCTGATTGATCGCCTGCGTACCGTGATAGAGGCCGCTCGTGTCGCCTAAACCAACGGTGTTGGCAGTGGCGAACAGACGGAAGAAGGGATCGGGACGAATGACTCGGTTCTGGTCGAGCAAAGTTAGCTTGCCTTCGGTTTCCAATACGCGCTGAATGACGAACATGACGTCGGGGCGGCCTGCGTCATATTCGTCGAACACCAAGGCGGTTGGCGTCTGCAACGCCCAAGGGAGAAGACCTTCGCGGAATTCGGTGACCTGCTGGCCATCGCGCAGCACAATTGCGTCACGCCCGATAAGGTCGATCCGGCTGATATGGGCGTCGAGGTTGATGCGGATGCATGGCCATTTCAGCCGCGCTGCGACCTGTTCGATATGCGTCGACTTGCCGGTGCCATGATAGCCCTGCACCATGACGCGGCGGTTATGGGCGAAACCTGCAAGGATTGCCAGCGTGGTATCGGGGTCGAAAACATAATTGTCGTCGGTATCGGGAACGCGTTCGTCGGCGATTGAAAAGGCCGGGCACTCCATATCGACATCGATGCCGAACATTTCACGCACGCTAATGGTCTTGTCGGGCGCGGCAAGGATTGTAGCATCGCGGCTGTCGGGCTGGATATTGGGGATGTCGGTCATTTCATTCTCGTCAGATAAACGCAGGAGAGCTTTTAAGGTGCGTATAGGCCGCAATCACTTCTTGCAAAGCCTTTTCATAAGACCGGTTACCGCCATTTTTATCGGGGTGATAGGCGCGGACTTTGACCGAGTAAGCCGTGCGAAGTGCGCGTCGGTCTGCATCTTCGCCAAGCCCTAACGTCTTCAGTGCGCTGCGGTCTTCGGGGGAAAGGAAAAGTCCATCGGCTCGTACACTTGGCATTCGGCTTTTGAACCGGGTCGAAATAGCATCGAGCGGATCTTTGAAATCGGCCCATTTGGGCGGCGAATCAACGCCGCCGCTGGCCCTGAAGGCACGTGTTTCGGACGGCCAGACGTTGAGTGGGCTTTGCGCGTCCAAAATCTCGTCGGCTGACATGCCATCGAACCAGTTATAGCCTGCGTTAAATTCGCGGACATGGTCGAGGCAGAGATATTGATAATCGCCCGGTCCATTGGGTGAGGCTGCCTGACCGCTCGGGTCAGGTGCCCGAAATTCGCCGGTTTCAGGGCAACCCGGATAGGCGCAATGCCGCCGCGACCCGCGCACGCGGCCATGAAACCGGTCAGTCTGCCGCTTCGAATCCATAATTCCCCTTGGCGAAAAACTGCCGATATGGGAATACGGGGCTTATGGAAAAAGGCCTTGCACAGACTGAATTGGAAACGCTGCTAACCGCAGCCTTTGCACCAACGCATCTTGCCGTCATTAACGACACCGCGAAGCATCATGGCCACAGTGGCGATGATGGCTCTGGCGAATCGCATTTCACGGTTGAAATAGAGAGTGCAGCTTTCGTCGGCGTGAACCGCGTAATGCGGCAGCGGATGGTCAACAAGGCGCTCGGCGATATTCCGGGCGAGCGCGTGCACGCGTTGGCAATCAAGGCTCGCGCGCCTGGGGAGTAGCCAAACCGGAATATCCTTGCCCGACAACGCTTTAATGCGTAGATTTATAGAATTGAAAGGGCAGTTGGAAACTGTTCTGGTCGGCATTCAATAAAAAGGGGCACGTGATGCTGTCGCGCACATATCGGCCATCCACCGATCTCGCTCCATATATCCGTCGTTTCTACGTGTTCGAGGCGCCTTTGCCCGATAGCGCTGTTATCGAAGATTTTCTGCTCTCCGAAACAGCCTTTGTCCGTTGCCTATTGCGCGGAGACTGGGCGGCAGAAACCAACCCCCGCGAATGGAACACCGCAGGCAATGTCGTATTTTTCGGAGCCAACAGCCGACCTTTGCGGGTTCGGGTAAAGGGTGGTTTTGCGGTTACCGGTTTTGCGGTGCGGCCAAGCGGGTGGCATGCACTTTTTGGCGAAGGCCATCTGACGCTGTCAGACAAGATGCTGCCCTTGCAACAATTATGGGGTGCGTTAGCCGAGAAGATGTTCGCCGGAGTTGTGCAGGCCAGCGATGACGATGGACAATTGGCGGTGATGGAAAGTGCGTTACGGGAACGGATTGCACTGTTGAAAAAGCCTGCCGCCGACCTGCAAATGGCGCGTTTTGAAATCATTGCGCGTACCGATAGCACGATGCGGATCGAGGATGCGGCGGCATTAGTCGGCCTGTCGGTGCGACAACTGGAACGACGGTGTCTTGCAACCTTTGGCCTGACGCCCAAAGCAATCTTAAGGCGAAGCCGGTTTCTGGATACAGCCACCGCGCTCCGCGGTTTCAGCAGCCCGAGCGAGGGTGAACTCGATGCGCTGCGCTATTTCGACCAATCGCACATGACCCGTGAGTTTCGCCGATATACAGGCATGACACCCCGGAGCTTTGCCAACGCGACAACGCCGTTGCAGACCGCTGGGCTCAAACTGCGAGAAGAAAGCCGGTTTGAAGACTAAAACGGCCTCTGGCTTGACAATCCGGGAGTTGGGGCGGATGTTTTTCCCATGCTGAAAATTATGCCTTCCACCCATGATCTCGGGGCATTCGAGGTCAGGCGCACTTTACCTTCAAAGGCGCGAACGATGGTCGGCCCTTTCATCTTCGTTGACCAGTTCGGCCCCGCGCATTTTGACATCGGCGCTGGAATGGACGTCCGCCCGCATCCGCACATCAATCTGGCGACGGTCACGTATCTGTTCGAAGGCGCAATCGACCATCGTGACAGCCTTGGGACCTACGCGACGATCAGGCCGGGGGCGCTCAACTTGATGACTGCGGGCAGGGGGATTGTACATAGTGAGCGGACGCCGCAGCCTGAACGCACATCGGGATCACCGATTTCAGGGATGCAGACCTGGCTTGCATTGCACGATGGCAAAGAGGAAATCGACCCGGCATTCGAGCATGTCGCTAAAGAAGCTTTGCCGTTAGTCGAATCAGGTGACGTCTCAGCGCGGGTGATCATGGGGTCTCTGTGGGGCGCGACAGCGCCAACCACGCAGCATGCCGCGACCATTTACGCCGACATATTGATGAATGCTGGCGCGACCATTCCGATTGACGCCGAAGCAGACGAACGCGCGATACTGGTCGCGCTTGGTTCAGCGAGCCTCGATGGCGAACTGCTCGAAGCTCACAGTCTTTACGTGCTGAAACCGGGCCAGTCGAAGACGTTGAAAGCGGCAAGCGATTGCCGTGCGATGTTGCTTGGCGGTGAAGCGTTTACGACGCCCCGCTATGTCTGGTGGAACTTCGTGTCTTCCTCGCGCGAGCGGATCAATCAGGCGAAGGCCGACTGGAAGGCAAAACGATTCCCACTAGTGCCTAGCGACGACCAGGAATTCATCCCCATTCCGGAGACACCACTGACCAAAAGCGCATGAATCGCGGATTTTTTACAATCAGTATGGATTGTTTTGTGTTTTAAACGGGTTAGCGGTCCAGATTCCATCCTCGCTAATCCAAGGTGCAAAAAGTAGATGACCGAACTCTCCCATCAGCGCCTGTCGTTATCGACGGGCATTGAAATGGATGCGTACACAGCTGGAAAGCCTGACAATCCGGCAATTATTTTCCTACACGGCTTTCCGGAATCGCACCGCACATGGCGGCACCAGATCGCCCACTTTGCCGACCGCTTTTATTGTATCGCACCCGACCAGCGCGGCTATCGCGGTACAACTAAGCCGAAGGATGTGGAGGCCTATACCGCCGACAAACTGACTGCCGATATCTTTGCGCTGGCCGACGCGTTGGGCGTGCAGGAGTTCACGATCGGCGGCCACGACTGGGGTGGCGCGATTGCTTGGGCGGTCGCGCTCAGTGGGCAACCAGGCGCGTTTAATCCGACATGGGCAGGTCGGGTTCCGCGTGCGATTATCGCCAACGCTCCGCATCCCTATATCTTTCAGCGGTTGCTCATTACCGACATGAATCAGCGCGCATCAAGCCAGTATATCCGTGCTTTTCGCGATCCTGCCAATGATGCGCTGGTGCGTGAAAAGGGATTGACCGGCCTGCTGCTGGAAACAATCAAATGGGACAAGCCGAGTAGCATGGAGCGCGAGGAACGTGCTGCTTTGCTTACCGATTGGGAAGACCGCGATGCCTGTTTCGGGATGCTGAACTGGTATCGCGCATCGGCGCTTCATGTGCCCGCGATGGACGAAGACGCAGAATTGCCGCCCTTTGCCACGGGCGACTTTCCAAAGCTGAACATTCCGACTCTGATCATTTGGGCGATGGATGATCTCGCGCTTCCGCCTAGCAATATCGATGGCATCGAGAAACTCGTGCCGGATGCCAAAATCGTGCCTGTGCATGACTGCGGACATTTCGTCATTTGGGAAAAACCCGAAGCAGTAAACGCCGCGATCGACGAATGGCTGGCTTAATTCACTCGATACCGCACCTTGAACGACAGTGTCGATGACGCTGCCATCGTGCCCTTGGGTCGCAATCTTATTGTCGTAACCAAAGGGTCCACACCGTTGGCGTTGGCCGTCGGCGTGTACGTCCAGCTTGCACCGTTATTATTGGAAAACTCGATGTCGTCAGTGGTACTGGCGAGGCTCGTGAAACCGTAGGTCAGTGCAGAGCTGCCAGCTGTAAATGAAGCGGGGCCACTGCCAGCGCCCGCAATATTTGTTACGACTAACGCCATATTGGCTGGCGTGGGGTCGGCGATGAATATCGTATCACTGCTGACAGTGTAGGCTGCCGGCGAGGTCGCGGTTATTGTATATTCCATGACTGCACTGGGAAGCGATTTAGGATTGGAAGCGCTTATCCCATCGGACACGGTCGTCGAGGTTTTCGAAAGCGTGAGTGCCGGTTTGAAGACTAAGCTGGCTAGATCGAAATTGGCCGGGTTCGGCAGGATCACTTCGAATGTATGTGTTCCGGCAGCGACGGGTATATTCGATGCCGACGCCTGTTTCCACAACCCAATCGGATCGCTCGCAAGGAAGCTGGTGCTGGCAGTCGCGACTATGACGTTGCTGGCATTGCGAACATTTATGATCAAGCCCGACAGTGCCTGCTGATTATCGCGCACAGAAAACCAACCGCTTAGATCGACCATGCCTTGGGACGGAAAGTTTATTGTCTGTACCAACGTACCCGCTGCAGCATTGACATCAAAATAGATCGAGCCGCCACCCGTCGGCGTCGCGGTTGGGTTGTTGGCATAGCCGGCCCAGGGACGAATGAGATTTATCGGCTGCGCCTGCGCAGGCGTAACATTCGTGGTAGCCCAGCCCGGAATGCTGGCGTAAAAGTTATTGCCGTTCACCGGTGTCGGCGTAACCGCGCTTTCAAAGCTTCGGTTGGCCAATAATTCTTGCGCAGCGGCCGGCAAAGATACGCAGCTAACAGCGAATACGCATAAGTTCAGGACAATTGTCCAGACAGGTCCAAGTTTGAACATTATAATGGGCCTAATAGCATGGCTTGGTTGAGGAATAATAAACCATCAGCGTAAAACTATTCAATCCAGCCATTGTACCCAAGAACCATGCGCCTGCGCTTCCGCCAGAAAGTGCCAATTGTCGGGGCCCGGCCAATATTTGACGCGCAGTTCGTGTTTGAAAGTTTCGCGGTTGGTTTCGAGCATCATCCAGACAAGCGGGCGTTCAGTGGAAGCTTCGCGGCCCTTCGCTTCGATGGCTTCGGATATCCGCTTGCGCCGGTCGTCGGGGATATATTGCCAGACGATTGAGTGATTGATGACTCGGACGACGCCTGCGTCCTGCCGCGTCGCAAATCGTTTAACCACCCAATCGAGCGCATCGGCCTGCGCGACATCGGGTCTATTCTCTGAGGCGAGCGCGATGGCAGCGTCCATGCGTTCCAAGCGCCCTGAGTTTTCCGGCCAGACATAGCTTTTGACGCGCAATGCAGCGTCGGAATCGGACAGGTCAACGGGTGCCTGGTCGCAGCCTTGAATGCTCACAATCTCCACTGGCGCGATGGGCGGAAGTGGCCCGCGCCACTGGGGCTTGATTTGCATCGGCGAATTTTCGGGGCCTGCAGTTACCCCGCCAAGATCGTAATGATAGCGCTCCATCATTGTGTTTATTCCCGCGCTTGCGCCCAGTTCGTTGAGTTCGAATCGCGAACCCACTTTATCAGAGAGCCAGAGCAATCCTGCCATGAAACTGGCTGAACGCCCGGCTTCGTTCGTCTGCGGCGGGCCATCGAGCCAAGGACGCAAGCGCGCATCATGGTCGGCGGTGACGGCGGCAACGATGGCATCGACTTCCGACTGTTCGGTCACTTCGGCGCGATAGACGGGAACCAGCCGGCCTTCATCGCCGCTCAGCAGCAGATGGTGAAACCCGCCTGCCAGCCGTAATGGCATAGCATCTTCAAGTGGTAATCCCGGCCAGTTAGCGATGCTCTGTCCGCACATCGTGCTGCCGTGCATAAGAGCAAGTTGTGCCTCTATGATGCGCGCGGTGACTGGGGCGTCATTCCGTCGGCAATGCTCAGCCTGAAACTTGATGCCCGATACGATATGATCGTCGTCCATCACCCCATGTCCAAATTCGACTGCCATATTGCCCTTTCGTCACGCGACCCCTAAAGCGCGGCCATTGTGACAACACCAATCATCTTTGCAATCCCCAAGGGACGAATACTGGACGAGGCTTTGCCGCTGATGCAAAGCGCAGGAATCGAACCCGAAAAGGCGTTTTTTGACGACAGCAGCCGGGCTTTGCTCTTCGCGACCAATAATCGGCAGATGAGCATCATCCGCGTACGCGCTTTCGATGTCGCCACATTCGTTGCGCACGGTGCGGCACAGATCGGGATTGTCGGTTCGGATGTGATCGACGAGTTTGATTATTCTGAATTGTATGCACCGGTTGATCTTGGCATCGGTCGTTGCCGGATATCGGTGGCGATGCCTGCCGGTGTCACCGATCGAACCAATGGCGGCCATATCCGCGTGGCGACCAAATATCCGGCGACGACGAGCCGTTATTACCAGAACAAGGGTATTCAGGCGGAATGTGTGAAACTCAACGGCGCAATGGAACTGGCGCCTTCGCTGGGGCTGGCCGGACGGATTGTCGATTTGGTTTCGTCGGGCAAGACATTGGCCGAAAACGGCTTGGTTGAAACCGAAGTGATATCGCAGGTGTCGGCGAGGCTGATCATCAACCGCGCGGCGTACAAGATGATGAGCGGAACTATTCCGGCATTGGTTGAGCGTTTTCGTGAATTGGCAGAAACCCGTGCAGCGGCTTAATGCGTCCGACCCTGATTTCGCCGCGGCGTTCGACGCGTTGGTCAACGATCGGCGCGAGGCGGATGTCGATGTGTCGAGCGTCGTTGCGCAGACCATCAAACAGGTGCGCGACCGTGGTGACGTGACCTTGGTCGAACTGACCGAGCGGTTCGATGGTTTCGACCTCAATAGCCATGGCTGGCAGATTGACGCAGCGCAGTGCAAAGCGGCGTTTGCTGGCCTGACGCCCGATTTGCGCGATGCGCTCAAGCTCGCAGCCACGCGCATTCGCGACTATCACAAGGCGCAATTGCCCAAAGACCGCGATTATCGCGACAAGCAGGGCGTGCGTTTAGGTGCGCGGTGGAGTGCAGTCGACGCGGCTGGTATTTACGTACCGGGGGGCAGAGCGGCTTATCCATCCTCGGTATTGATGAACGCAATTCCAGCCAAGGTTGCAGGCGTACAGCGTCTGGTGATGGTCACACCAACGTCGCAGGGCGAAGTCAATCAGACTGTTATGGCGGCTGCGCATTTGGCAGGGGTCGATGAAATCTGGAGAATTGGCGGCGCGCAGGCCATTGCTGCTTTGGCTTATGGTACCGAGCGGATTGCGCCTGTAGATGTGATTACCGGACCAGGAAATGCCTGGGTGGCGGAAGCCAAAAGGCAACTTTATGGTGTGGTCGGAATCGATATGGTGGCAGGGCCATCGGAAATTATCGTTGTCGCCGATGCCAAGAACAAGCCCGACTGGATCGCCGCAGATCTGCTCAGCCAGTCAGAACACGATCCAACCAGTCAGTCGATTTTGTTCACTGACAATGCGACCTTTGCCGACAACGTCGCGGTGGCAGTGGAAAAGCAGCTTGGGCAGCTGGCGACAAGTGTCGTCGCGGGAACGAGCTGGGCCGATAACGGTGCAATTGTAGTCGTTAAGACGCTTGAAGATGCAATGCCGCTGGTCAACCGTTTGGCGGGCGAGCATGTCGAGCTCGCGGTAGACGAAGACCGCGCCGAGGCTTTGTTCGCTATGATCCGCCACGCTGGCTCGGTCTTTTTGGGCCGGATGACGCCTGAGGCCATCGGCGATTATGTCGCTGGACCAAATCATGTATTGCCCACCGGCAGGCGGGCGCGTTTCGCCTCAGGATTATCGGTGCTCGATTTTATGAAACGCACCAGCTTCATCTCACTCGACAAGGCGGCGGTCGAAGCGATTGGGCCTGCGGCGGCCACACTGGCCGATGCCGAAGGATTGCCAGCGCATGCGCTGAGCGTAAGGAAAAGATTATGAGCAAGGCCTCCAAAGCCCGTTCCGCTGCGCGGCTGGCCGCTGTGCAGGCACTCTACCAGATGGACATGGAAGAGATTGGTCTGGCGCGGTTGCTTGGGCAGTTTCATGAGCATCGGCTCGGGAAGGACATTGAAGACGCGCAGCTGATTGACGCCGACGTCGATTTTTTCGATGACGTCGTGGTCGGTACCGACGGTCGCCGCGCGGACATCGACGAACTCATTGAAGCCAATCTGGGCGAGCAATGGAAAATTGGTCGGCTCGACAAAACGATGCTGCAAATCCTCCGCGCCGGGACGTACGAAATTATCGCTCGTCCCGACGTGCCGACAGGGACCGTCATCAACGAATATATGGACGTCGCCCACGCGTTCTTTGATGCCAAGGACGCGAAGTTCGTGAATGGGCTGCTGGACTCGGTCGCAAAGGCGAAGCGCAACTGACCAGCGAATCCACCTTCATTGGCCTGATGCGCGCGATGGCAACGGACCCGGCTGCGCGGGGTTTGTTGGACGACACAGCGATTGTCGAAATTGGCGACCAATCGCTGATACTGACCCACGATATGATGGCCGAAGGAGTGCATTGGCGGTCAAACGCCGACCCTGCCGATGTTGCATGGAAACTGGTCGCTTCGAACCTTTCCGATCTGGCCGGCAAAGGTGCGCGGCCATTGGGGGTGTTGCTTGGCTTCATGCTCGGCGAGGATGAATGGGACCGGAAGTTTGCAACAGGTTTGCAAGACGTCTTGAAGCATTACGATGTTGCGTTACTGGGAGGCGACACCGTGACCAATCGCGGTGACAAGCGCTCTCTGGGACTTACGGCCATTGGCACCGCGACCCATCGACCGGTGCCATCGCGCAGCGGCGCACAAGCTGGCGATTTGCTTTATGTGACCGGCGCGCTCGGCGATGCGCTGGCCGGATTTGAACTAATAGATGCCGGTTTTGACGAAGTCGGACCCCTAGCCGATGCCTATAATCGGCCCGAGCCGCGCCTTGTCGAAGGGCAGGCGCTTGCCTCGCTCGTCCACGCGATGATGGATATCTCGGACGGGCTGCTGCTTGATGCCGAACGGATGGCGAGCGCCAGCAAGGTTGGCATATCAATCGATTTGGCCAGCATTCCATTGTCGTCGCCATATGTAAGCTACCGCGGGAACGGCTTTGACAGCCGGATACAGGCGGCCAGTTGGGGCGACGATTATGAATTGCTGTTTGCAAGCCCTCCCGACGCCCGGATGCCTGCCTATGCAACGATGGTGGGCGTCGTCACCGAAGGAACAGGGCTGAGCTTGCACGATGATGGCCGCCACGTCGACTTGCCGCCATCGCTCGGTTATCAACATCATTGAAGCAAACCCGCCCGAAAGGCCGCTTTTAAGGGTTGCCTTGCATATAAAAGCCACCCTATAGCGCAGCGGCTTGCGTGCCTTTATTGATGCGCTGGGAGAGAGTTTCTAACAAAGAAAAACGGGGAAGGGACAGTCTATGTCTTTGTCAATTATGGCCATATTGTGCGGGCTCGTTGCCGTGCTGTATGGAATTATCACGAGCCGTTCGGTGCTCGCGGCTTCGGCCGGTACGCCGCGGATGCAGGAAATTGCAGCCGCCATCCAAGAAGGCGCCGGCGCCTATCTGACCCGCCAATATCGCACTATCGCGTTTGTCGGCGTGGTTGTTGCGGTTTTGGTCGGTTTGTTTTTGGGGCCACTTTCGGCGGTCGGTTTCGTACTCGGAGCGGTATTGTCGGGCGCCACTGGTTTTATCGGGATGAACATCTCGGTTCGCGCCAACGTCCGCACCGCCCAAGCGGCTAGCGAAAGCCTTCAAAAGGGCCTGACAATGGCGTTTAACGCCGGTGCGATCACCGGAATGCTCGTTGCTGGTCTGGCGCTTCTCGCGATTGCGGGCTTCTTTTATTATTTGACCGAAGTCGCAGGAAACCTGCCGAACAGCCGCGAAGTTATCGACGGTTTGTTGGCATTGGCGTTCGGCGCATCGCTGATTTCGATCTTCGCACGTTTGGGCGGCGGTATCTTCACCAAGGCTGCAGACGTCGGTGCCGACTTGGTCGGTAAGGTCGAAGCGAACATCCCAGAGGATGACCCACGCAACCCTGCAACCATCGCTGATAACGTTGGCGATAATGTGGGCGATTGCGCCGGTATGGCTGCCGATTTGTTCGAAACCTATGGTGTGACCATTGGTGCGACGATGGTGTTGTTGGCGTTGTTGATGCCAGCAACCATGCCAGCGGCTGAGTTGCTCAACCTGATGTCGTTGCCGCTCGTTGTTGGCGGCATCTGCATCCTGACTTCGATCCTGGGTACGTTCTTCGTCCGTCTCGGTGGCGGCACCAACATCATGGGTGCGATGTACAAGGGTTTCTTGGTCACCGCATTGTCGTCAATTCCGGCGATTGGCTATGTAACCTATCAAACGCTGGCAGCGGATATGAACGCCGTTGTCACCTACAGCACGGGTAGCTTTACCGGCTGGACATTGTTCTATTCGATGATGGTTGGTCTGGCCGTTACCGGACTTCTGGTCTGGATCACCGAATATTATACCGGTACCAACTATCGCCCGGTACGTTCGATCGCCAAGGCATCGGAAACCGGTCACGGCACCAACGTTATTCAGGGTCTGGCGATCAGCCTTGAATCGACCGCGTTGCCAACGTTGGTCATCTGCGTCGGCATCATCGTGTCGTTCCAACTGGCTGGTATCATCGGTATTGCGTTCGCTGCAACCTCGATGCTGGCGCTGGCCGGTATGGTCGTAGCACTCGATGCTTATGGTCCGGTGACTGACAACGCAGGCGGTATCGCCGAAATGTCGGAAATGGACAAATCGGTTCGTGAAAAGACCGACGCGCTAGACGCTGTGGGTAACACCACCAAGGCCGTGACAAAGGGTTATGCAATCGGTTCAGCGGCTTTGGCAGCACTGGTGTTGTTCGGTGCTTATACGGCTGACCTGGCGTTCTATTCGGAGAAACTCGGCCTTGTAGAAGGCGGCGTCGATTTCACGCTGATGAACCCTTATGTCATCGTTGGTTTATTGCTGGGCGCGCTCTTACCTTATCTCTTCGGAGCGATGGGCATGACTGCAGTCGGGAAGGCAGCCGGTGAAGTGGTGAAGGACGTTCGTGACCAGTTCGCGAGCAACCCCGGCATCATGGACGGCACATCGAAGCCCGATTATGCCCGCACCGTTGACCTTGTGACCAAGGCAGCGATCCGCGAGATGATTATTCCGTCGTTGCTGCCCGTTCTGGCACCAATCGCGGTGTATTTCATCATCAGCTGGGTCGCTGGCTCTGCACAAGGCTTTGCGGCCTTGGGTGCGCTCCTGCTGGGCGTCATCGTTGGCGGCTTGTTCGTTGCTATCTCGATGACCTCGGGCGGCGGCGCTTGGGACAATGCCAAGAAATACATCGAAGACGGTAACCACGGCGGCAAGGGCAGCGAAGCCCATAAGGCAGCCGTGACCGGCGACACTGTGGGTGATCCATATAAGGACACCGCAGGTCCAGCGGTCAACCCGATGATCAAGATCACCAACATCGTGGCGCTCTTGCTCTTGGCGGCGTTGGCGCACGGCATGTAAGCCGTTCGCTGATCTAAAAGTTCAAACCCCGCCGGAAGCGATTCCGGCGGGGTTTTTGTTGGCTCTGACAATGCAGTTCGTCGAAAATACCCGTTTCCATCAAACACCTGTATTGCGTTGCTTAAGTGGGGATATATAGTCGGCGTACTAATTTTTGCTGGGGAGCTTAAGTGATGAGGAATAGAGTGTTCGCGGCTTTGATGGTCGCCAGTGCGTTGACAACCGGGTGGGTCGCAACTTCCGCCCCTGCATATGCTCAGGAAGCGAGCAAATCAATCGAGGGCAAGGTCAGCATGGATGTGCTTGCATCCTTGTCGTTCATGCAAGATCCAGTAATGTCGCCGGACGGCACAAAAATTGCCGTTGCATTGGGTGCAGGTAATTCACGTACCTATGGGATTGTTGACCTATCCAAGCCTGGTTCGAAGCCGACGATGTTTGCGCAGTCAGAAACTTTCAAAGATGGTGGTGACCGCGAGATTGTTGGATGGGAATGGTTCGGCAACAATTATTTGCTGATCCGCTTGCAGTCGCGCGATATAATTTTTGGGCAGCGTACCGATCTATCGCGTTTGGTATCCTATAATCTGGAAACAAAAAAACTGACTCCAATTGCATGGCAAGATGCAGCGGGTTCTGCAGCCAATATCTTGTATAGCGACCTCGAAAAAGGCCAAATTCTTCTGTCGCGACAATCGCTGAAAAACGGCGAGCGAACTTTTCAACCCGAAGTTGTGCGTGTCGACGTTGCATCTGGAAAGATCGTCGAAAATGTGTTGTCACCGAACCCCATCGTTCGCGGATGGGCGGCAGATGGCAAAGGCGTAGTGAGAATGGGCTTCGGCAGCGACGCTGATTCTGGCGAAGACCGGATGTTGTATCGTTCAGATGGTGATTCGCAGATGAAAACAACACAAAAGGTGATCGATAAGGATTTCACGGGCATTGGCATTCGCCCGCAAGTTTTCCTCGAAGAGCCGGATATGGCGCTCGTTTCCAGCAATCATGAAGGTCGTTCGGCAATATACAAAGCCAATCTGAAAACAATGCAGATACTCGAGAAGGTTTTTGCAGTTGACGGTTATGACGTTGACGGAGTGATACCCAACGAAGATGAGAATGCTGCGCTTGGTTTTGCCTACACCAGTGATCGGTCACGTCGCGAATGGGTCAGTCCGATGCATAAGCAAGTCCAGTCATTTCTGGACGAGCAGTTTGGCGAAAACAACGCGCAATTGGTTAGCTCTAACAAGGGCGACACGAAATTTGTGATCTCTGTTGCCAAAACTAGCCAGCCTGGTGGGCTTTACGTTTATGACGTTAACGCTGCGACATTGTCTCTGCTCGGTTGGCAGAATTCGGTGATTAAGGATGGCGAGCTAAACGAACGCTCTTTGATTACCTATACTGCAAGCGACGGTATGAAAATTGAGGCAGTGTTGACCATGCCGCGTCACCGTAAACATGCTAAAAATCTTCCATTAGTGATGCTCACCCACGGCGGTCCATATGGTGTTCGGGATGACACCAGTTATGACGATTGGTCGCAGGCGATTGCGGAACAGGGCTATGTGGTAATCCAGCCCAATTATCGCGGCTCGGGAGGTTACGGAAAAGACTTTGTGAAGGCGGGGCGGTCGGACGGCTTCGGTACGAGGATGCAGGACGACTTAAACGACGCGATGGACCATCTGGTAAAGCAAGGCCTCGTTGACCCCAAACGCGCCTGCATGATGGGTTGGTCCTATGGCGGCTATGCCTCGGCCCGCGCCGCGCAACGCGATCCGGACCGCTGGCGCTGCACCGTTGCAGGGGCAGGCGTGTACGACCTTCCGATGATGCGCGATTATGACAAGGAATATCTCGGTTCGTTTGGGGCCAATTATCTCGCCAAGGGTGCCAATGAATTAAGTGCAGTCTCACCTGCACGTAACACCGACACAAAATGGGCACCGATTCTGGTAGTGCACGGCGTCCGTGATCCTCGGGTGCCCATTGCCCAAGGGCGCACTCTGGTCAGCCGACTAAAGGGATCGGGCAAGGTAAAGGGGGTCGATTATGACTATATCGAACAGCCCCGTAACGGACATTATGGCCGCTACTTCACCAAAGCCGAGCGGATTGAATGGCTGCAAGGATCGGCGGACTGGTTCGAACGCTTTAACCCCGCCTATATTGCGACCGATCCCGATAAAGCACCGCCGGTAACTGTCACAATCGCTGCAAAGTAACCGCAGTCTGACGAATACAAAAAGGCCGCTCTCCACACCGGATGGCGGCCTTTTTTGTGAGCGTTAGCAATTTATTTGCCGCCTGCTGCTAAGCCCGACCCTGCACAGTTAAGCGTAAAGGGGCGGCGTGGCGTCTAGGGCTATCAATTTTGAAGGCGGTGCAGGTTGCCTGGTATCGCGGCTGGATAGCTGGCGCGTGCTGCTGGATGACGCGCTACCACCTGCTTGGGATAAATTGGCGCGCCACGCGTCGGAACCCAATGCCTTTGGCGAAAGCTGGTTTCTTGCGCCTGCGCTGGCGCAGTTCGATCCGGATGGCCGCGTCCAGTTGTTCACCTTGTGGGATGACGGGATACTCGTCGCGTTGATGCCACTCGTACCGCAAGCCAACTATGGCCGCTGGCCGGTGCCGCACGTGCAAAACTGGCTGCATCATAATGCGTTTTTGGGAACACCTTTGGTTCGAGCAGGGTATGAGCAGGGATTTTGGCACGCGTTGCTCCCCGTGCTCGACGCCCGGCCCGGGCAAGCGCTGTTTGCGCATTTCAACTGTTTGGACGTCAACGGGCCTGTAGTCGCTGCACTCGAAGTAATCTGCCATGCGGGCCGCCGGCGCTGTGCTCTGGTCCACCGCGAAGAACGCGCGCTACTTGACGGTGACATGACACCTGACGCCTATTTCGAAACTGCGGTGCGCGCCAAAAAGCGCAAGGAACTGCGGCGGCAGAAAAACCGACTGGCGGAGGAAGGGGCGCTTACATTTTCGCGGCAATTCGACGAAAATAATCTCGACCAGTGGATAACTGATTTCCTTGCGCTTGAACGCGGTGGATGGAAGGGCAGTAACGGCTCCGCCCTCGATTGCTCGGCGCAAACCCGCAATCTGTTTACAGCAGCGCTGACAGGTGCGGCGGCGCGCGGCAAGCTCGAACGGCTCGAATTGCGCCTCGACGGCAAGCCGCTAGCGATGCTGGTCAATTTCCTGTGCGCGCCGGGTAGTTTTTCGTTCAAAACCGCTTTTGATGAGAATTATGCGCGCTTCTCGCCCGGCGTATTGTTGCAGATTGAAAATCTTGCGCAACTGGACCGCCCCGACACCGACTATTGCGACAGCTGCGCCGCTGAGGGCCATCCGATGATTGACAGTCTGTGGACCGGCAGGCGCGCTATGGGGCGCTATTCGGTTGCCATTGGCGGTTCGGGCAGGCGCGCGATCTTCGGCGCGCTGCTCAGTGCCGAGCTCGCACGCGGCGCATCGCGCCAATCATATGCCACCCACCCACCGCAAGGAGACGACGAATGACCGCCGTTTTCGATTCTACCAACCGGCAGCTATTTGCCCGACACTATCCCGAAACGCCGCATAAGCTTAACCATGCACTTGGCGATCATCCGCTGTTGACGATTGAGCGGCTGGCACAACTCGGCGAAACGCTGCCTCCTGCGTCGGTAGAATATAATAAGGGCGATCTGCCGGTCGGGATCGACCCGGCTTTGGTCCCTGCCAACGGCCTAAGCATCGGCGATACCATCCGGATGGTTGAAACCAGCGGCAGTTGGGCGGTGTTGAAGAATATCGAGCAGAACCGCGAATATGAAGCGTTGCTGCTTGGTCTGCTTGCCGAACTAAAACCGCATATCGAAGAAAAAACTGGCCAGATGATGCGTCCGCAGGGATTTATTTTTGTGTCCAGCCCCAATGCGGTCACGCCCTATCATTTCGATCCCGAGCATAATATTTTGCTGCAGCTGCGCGGAACGAAGGTGATGACTCAATTCCCGGCGGGCGATGCGCGGTTCGCGCCAGATGAAACGCACGAGGGCTATCATGTCGGTGGCCACCGCAATCTCGTGTGGCGCGATGAACTGGCGGTCGGCGGCACCGGATGGCCGTTGGCACCCGGCGAAGCTTTGTTTGTGCCTGTGATGGCACCGCATCATGTGAAGAACGGTCCTGCGGTTTCGATCTCGCTGTCGATTACCTGGCGCAGCGACTGGAGCTTTGCCGAATCCGATGCGCGGGCGTTTAATGGATTGCTCCGCCGGTGGGGTATCAAGCCGAAAGCGCCGGGGCGTTATCCAGCGCAAAACATGGCGAAGTCATATGCATGGCGCATCGTGGCCAAGTTAAAAGGCGTTCGCTAACGGCACGAACTTAGTTCGCAGTGGTGGCGACTACCTTGCGCGCCGAGCGGATCATGACCTGACCCATATCGGTTTCGTTACCCGAAAATATAATGCACGGTTCTTTGTAACGCTGGCCTTCGCACAATTCCCATTTCTCGCCTTCAAACACCGCGACGCTGCCGATCGTAAAATCGGTCGAGATGCTTGGCCGGTCTTTTGTCACTTCAAGATAATCACCAGTGAATTTCTGACCAGCGTAGATCGTCAGCATCCCCTTTTGCGTTGCGATCTTTGCCGAGCTGGCTGCGGTGCCCAAAAGCGCCACAGAAGCGACCACCATCGCTGAATTCGCGATCAAGCGACGTAGTTGCATGATATTCTCCCTCTATAATCTCAAGGCGACGCCATATCAGAACCGCTTGCGGAAACTCAACTCGAAAACCCTGCCTCGCGGATCAATCAGGCCAGGCTGATAGCCGAGTGGAACCAGTCCGGCGTCATCGCGGACGTCCAAGATATCGTTTAGCACATTTTCCACGCGGAAGGTAATCCGGCTACCCTTCAGCACCGGTAGCGATTTGATCAGCTTGGCCTGCTGGTCAAGATTGATAAAGAGAAATGCGCTGAGTGTGGTCAAATCGCTGAAACGCAAGTCGCTGCTGCCAAGCAGCGCGCTGCCGTTGACCGTCGTACCACTGCGGTAATTGCCTTGGAGCCGCAAACCAAGCCCCTTGTGGAACACTCCGCCCGATAGCTCGACCTCGTGTCGCGCTGCGCCGCCGTTGCCGCTGGTTGCCGAACCGTCCAGTAGATCGAGAACTGGAACACCACTGCGGATCGTGATTTCTTCCTGTATCCGGTAGGTGTGATAGAGCGCCAATTGCCAACGGCTTGGTTGTCCGCCTCCCGGGCCGCCGCCGCCAAACCGGGGGCCGCCGCCGCCGCCGCCACCGGGACCGCGCGCACCCGGGGGCGGGCCACCGGCACCGCCGCGCGGCGACCCGCCAGCACCCGGTCTGCCGCCAAATGGTCCGCCCTGCTGTTGCGGGCCTATCCCGCCCGAGACGTTGAAGCCCCAGCGAACCCGCTGCGACTGTTCGCGGTCGAAATTGACCGGGCGTTGGTCGATGCTGATCAACCGCCCGCTGGCGTCACGCACGACACGGCCCGGGAATGCCGCCTCGATTTCGGGCGTTAGCAGCGGGAAGGACGCGGTGGTGTTACGACTGTCATTTTTAAAAAACTCAGCTTGAATACCTAAGTCCTTCATGAATTTGGGGTTCCAGTTGACCCCCAGTTTCAAATCGCGGCGCTTTTCGCCGACCAAAGCCGCATTGCCACCCGTTGTCACAGTCACAAACAGGCTTTCACCGCGCGTGAAGTCGTAGATCGCAACATTGGGCGTGACCAGTAACGGATTACCCAGCTGACCAATTCCCGGTGCATTTTCGTCGCCGATGATCGAGGCGGAAAAGCTCAAGTCCTCAAGCGGCGACCACCGAATTCCCGCGCCATATTCAACGAGCTGGCCGAAATCTGAAAGTTCGCTAAAACCGATGTTGCCGTTCAAACCGATTTCGCCAATGCTCGCCCCGATGCCAGCCTCGCGTTCGGTTAACGGCATGTCGATATTGACCGAGTGGTTTACTACATTGCGACGCAGTTTGACATTAGCCGTTACACCCGAGCGATAGGTTTCGCTGTCAAGCGTCTGGCGGGTAAACCCCGATGCCAACGTGGTGCGCACTTCCCCTGCTGGCAACCGCAAAAGCGATCCCGAAAGGGTGCTTCGCACATTGCCGGTCTGCGACAGGCTGTCGGATAGGTCGGGGGCGAGGAATAGCAGATTGCTGCCAAACCCCTCGGCAAACGGGTTGGCGGTTCCGTTTAACACTGCGGCGCGTAAGCTTGCGAAATCAACATTGCGCGTTGATCTCGTCTCGCTGTCGATGCGTGAATAATCGCCGGTCACCGACCAGATCCATCCGGCCAATGTATTGCTATATGAACCACCGAACTGCGTGGTGTGCAGTTCGCTCTCACGCTCCAATGCGCGCGGGCTATTGAAATAGCGGCTGATCGTTACGTCCTGGTTGAACGGCGAAAACGGGCTGGTTTCAGGCAGTGTAAAACTGGTTCCGGCCAATCCTTGCAATGATGTGCTGCCTTGCAACTGGTAGTTGGCGTTGAGCGATACCGAACTTTGCGGCAATAGCGACTTGCTCCAGGTGGTGTTGACCTCAAAACGCTCTGTTTGCGGAATCAAGGTCCGAAACTGCCCGATGTCGCCATCGTTCAGCCCACCGGTAAATTGCGCCAAAGCGGGATTGCTCACCGACGGAATGCCAGCCTGCGTTATTACTCGTCCAGCGAGTGTGCTGAGCGCTGGATCAATCTCGCCGCCAAGCCCGAGCCCTGTTACATTTCCGTTCAGCGCCAGCACCGATCCGCTGCTCGTGATAATGTCGCGCTCAGCCTCGGTCAGGCTGCTGCCGGTTTCATATTCGATGTCGATATTGATCCGGGTGTTGGCACCGATGCGGGTCAGCGTTGCCTCGAATTCCTTGGTGCTTTGGCCACCGTCTTGCGGCTGCGCATATTCTACCTCTGCACCAAACGACGCAAAGTTGTCTTTCAGAATGAAATTGATAACACGCTGGTCGGGGCGATAGCCGTATTGCAGAGCGACCTCCTCGGGGAATATTTGCACTTGCTTGATCGCCTCGGGCGGCAAGTCGCGTAACTCGCGGAACCCTGATACCCGTCTGCCGTTGAGCAGGATGATTGGTTGACCCCCGCCGCGCCCGCGACCCGATCCGGTCTGCGGCGACACTGCGGCAACCAAGTCGGTAATCGACGACGCACCCACTGCGGCAATCTCTGCTTCGCTGAGTTCTTCGACGGGCGGCACATCGGTATCGACCGAACCCTTTATGCGTTCTGCAGTAACGACAATGTCGGTGGCGCGCTCATCGACGGGCGGATCGACGGCTTCCTGCGCCCACGCGGGAACAGCGGTCGAGGCGAGCAGCAGGGCGGAGAGGGGGAGAATACGCATGGGGAGATCGTGCTCTTGATATGATGTCGTTGATTTGAGTATCTAATGTGGCGACGGCAAGACGAAAGCATAAGATTGTAGCAATTTGTCGCATTATGTCGGTCGTTTGCAGATTAGCCGACAGGCACGCTGCCCCTTTCCTTTTCGGGGCGTTGCGGTTAAGGGCGCACACAGTCTGTAAAATCAAGCGTATCAAGGGGCCGAATGGCAAAAGAAGAACTTTTGGAAATGCGGGGCATTATTCGTGAATTGCTGCCCAACGCAATGTTCCGTGTCGAATTGGAAAATGGCCATGAGGTGCTTGGTCACACTGCCGGCAAAATGCGTAAGAACCGCATCCGTGTTCTCGTCGGTGACGAGGTATTGTGCGAACTCACCCCATATGATCTGACCAAAGGCCGGATCACCTATCGTTTTAAATAAACGGATTTGCGGGGTTTTGCCGCAGCTCGTCCTTGCATCGTCGAGTCCGCGCCGCCGCGATTTGCTGGCGCGTTTGGGCGTGGAACCTGCGCGCATAGCATCACCCGATATTGACGAACGCCCGTTGAAGGCGGAGCTGCCGCGCATCTATGCGTTGCGCATGGCGGTGGAGAAAGCGCGGGCGGTTGCACGCGGCGAGGGCGAGATCGTGCTGGCCGGCGATACCACGGTTGCCGTCGGACGGCGGATATTGCAGCAGGCGGCCGACGCAGACATGCAGCGCAGGTTTCTGGAATTGCTCAGCGGGCGACGGCATCATGTACTGAGTGCCGTGTGCGTAATCGACACCGATGGCCGCGAGCGGACGCGGATCAGCGACAGTATCGTGCGTTTCAAGCGGCTCGGGAGCGCCGAAATCGAGGCTTATATCGGAAGCGGCGAGGGACTTGGTAAAGCGGGCGGCTATGCCATCCAGGGCAGGGCAGAGGCGCTCGTCGATTGGATGGCGGGCAGCCACTCAGGAGTGATCGGGCTACCGCTTTACGAAACACGCGCGCTGCTGATCGCGGCTGGATATCCGCTTGATTGAGTGGCTCTATGAAGACGGGATCGGTGAAGAGCGCGCCATCCTCGTCGAGAATGGCAAAATCATTGCAGCGCGGATCGAGCGGCATGGAGCGATAAAGCCCGGCATGGTGGCACAGGCGCGCCTGATCACCCGCTTGGTTGTAAACAGTCGGGGAATTGTCCGTCTTGCCGACGGCGCTGAGGCATATTTGTCACCGTTACCCAAGGGGTTGAATGAGGGAGCTTTGCTGACCGTCGAGATCGTGCGGGCGGCGATTGACGAAAAAAGCCGGTTCAAATTGCCAGTTGTAAAAGCTGTGCCCGATAAGGCTTTTCAGGACGCGCCGACATTAATGGCGCAGATTGCGGCAGGTGATTATCCGGTAAGTCCTAGTCACGCCCATTCGGAGGACCGCTTCGAGGCAAATGGCTGGAGTGAGTTGCTTGAACAGGCCCGGATGGGTGCTTCGGCGTTCGACGGTGGCGCGTTGCAGGTTTCGCTTACACCGGCGATGACATTGATCGATGTCGACGGCGATTTGCCGCCCGCTGCGCTGGCTCTTGCAGCATCGACAGCGGCGGCAAAGGCAATCCTGCGACTTGATCTGCAGGGCAATATCGGTATCGACTTTCCAACGCTTGAGGGAAAGGTTGACCGTCAGGCAGCGGCAGACGCGTTTGATGCTGCAATGACAGGGCCGTTCGATCGCACCGCCATCAATGGTTTTGGCTTCATGCAAATTTTGACCCGCAGAACGCGGCAGTCTATCCCCGAGATGCTACACTATCGCCCCGCCTTGGCCGAAGCGCTGGCATTGTTAAGGCGGGCTGAGCGCGACCGTGGCACGAGCGGTTTAACCGTTGTGGCACCACCTAAAGTTCTTGCGCAAATCGAGGCGCACCCTGATTGGACTGCAACGCTCAGCCGCCGGACCGGGCGGGCGGTGTCCTTGCGCGGCAACGCACAACTGGCTATCGGCGCAGGCTATGTCGAAGCTACCGCATAAGGCCTCCAGGGCTAAATGTCCCTTGTGCAAAAAGGCCGCCAATGCCGAATATGCACCATTTTGTAGCCAAGGGTGCAAAGACCGCGATCTGTTACAATGGCTAGGGGACGGCTACCGCGTGCCGGGGCCAGCGGCAGATTATGAAGACAGTATCGACCTCAACGACCAGAGCTGATTTTGCGCTTGCCAAGGGCGGCTCCGTCTCTCTATAGGCTGCGCTCCCACGCGGTTCTGCCCGTGTAGCCCGAGTAGCTCAGGGGTAGAGCAGCGGATTGAAAATCCGCGTGTCGGTGGTTCAAATCCGCCCTCGGGCACCATTTTTTCGGATAAAGTGTCCATCCGGGGGATGGTCGCCCGAAAAACTCACAAGCGTAAGCGCGAGTAGCACCTCTCCACATTCACATCAGTCTCAGTATCCCTTTTTTGCGGTCGTTGGTGATTCAAAGAAAAAGCCGGGGCAGCGTCGCTACCCCGGCTCTCTCCCCTCAAGGGTGATTAACTATCAGAACTTGAACTTGGCCGACGCGCCGTAGAAGCGTGGTGGCGGAGGATAGCCCGACAGGCTGCCCGATTGCGCGACCGATGCAAAGATGACCGGGTTATATTGCGGCTCGGTCAAATTGCGGCCCCAGACACTGATTTCCAATCCGTTGCTAAGAGCAAAGGCAATCGACGCGTTAAGCGATTCCACCGACGCCTTGTAAGGCAGCCCTGCTGCAATCTGATATGCGCTGTTCAGAGCAAAATCGGAGTGCAAGATCAGCTTGTTATCGCCGCCCACGTCGATCGTATACGTACCACCGACGGCAACGCTATGCTTGGAAATACCCGTCGGGGTGCGCCCGGTCAGGTTTGTTGGCACAATGTTGTTGCCGGCGTTAAACGCCGAGCCACCGGTGAATGTATCGAACTTGGGATCAAGATAAGTGTAGGACGCCGTAAAGTTCAGCCCGCGTGTCGGCGAGATGGTCGCGTCGATTTCCAGACCCTTGGTTGATTGCTTTTCGGCGTTGCCAAGAACAAAACCTGTGCCGGTAAACACGTTGCTCTGGAAGCCTTTGAGAACCTGTTTGAACACTGCCAAGTTGAAGCCGAAGCCGTCGAATTGACCTTTAAGGCCGAGTTCGTATACCACTGCATCTTCCGGTCCGGCATAACGCGTACCTGCGGTCAGGTTGTTCAGCGCCAAGCCAGCTGACCGGATCGCCGATGGCGCTGGTGCAGGACTTTGTGCCGATGATCCCGGAATGAAGTCCGTCGGGAATGGGCGGCTATCGGTCGATAGGTTGAAAGACGTCGCCTTAAAACCGGTAGCGTATGTAATATAGCCACTTACGCGTTGATCGAACTTGTAATTTGCCCGGATTGTATAGGACAAGTCGCTATCGCTAGTTTTGCCGCTTTCGACTGAGTTAGGGAAGTTAAGGAAAGGCGGTAGA
>JANMQN010000153.1:0-12610 GCA_031370535.1 Sphingomonadales bacterium
CCTTCGGCCTGCTGTTCGGACGACCGATTGAAGATAGCATTTACGGCCTCGCCACCGGCGAAGCTGTGGCACATTTGCGCTATCTGGAACGGGCAGGTCGAGCTGTGCTCGAAATACGCGATGGCGTTGGCTGGTATCACGCGGCATAACAATAAGATGAACTGGACAACCAATTACCTGCATCCCGTAAAGTGGGACCAGCATTTTCCGCCACTCGCGTTGCACGATATGTTTTTCGAGTCTGCACAGCGTATGGGCAAAGCGGCTCTGGCTGACTTTATGGGACGCAAATATAGCTACACCGAAATGGCCGCCGCCGTGCGCCGGGTGGCGAAGGGATTGCAGGACAAGGGGATAGGCAAGGGCGACCATGTAGGCCTTTTCCTGCCCAATGTGCCGCATTATATCGCCGCTTATTATGGTGCGCTGGCGGCCGGGGCGACTGTGGTCAACTTCTCGCCACTCTACACCGTCGATGAACTATCGCATCAGGTGGCGGATAGCGGAACGAGCATATTGTTCACGGTTTCAGCTGCGGCCTTGTTGCCAAACGCGCTCAGGGTTCTCGAAATATCGGGTTTGAAAGAACTGGTGGTCGGCAATGTTGCGGAAGCGCTGCCAAAGGCAAAAGGCTGGGCCTACCGGTTATTCAAACGCAAAGAAATCGCCGCTATTCCCGACGATAGCCGGATTACAACTTATTCCGACCTGCTTGCCAACAAAGGCGACTACGCTGTCCATATATGCGATCCGATAAAAGATATCGCGCAGCTTCAGTATACCGGTGGTACCACCGGCACCCCTAAGGGCGCGATGCTGAGCCACCAGAATATCACCGCCAACGCCCGGCAGATAAACCTGCTTGATCCTGAATCGCATGTCATCAAACCCGGTGCGCCGAGCAATGACCGCATATTGGGCGTTTTGCCGTTCTTTCACGTATTCGCCAACGCGACGGTGCTCAACCGCACGATCAACAATGGCGGCGAGATCGTCATGCTGCCGCGTTTCGAGGCTAAGGCCGCGCTCGCGGCGGTGAACCGCACGAAAGTCACATCGCTGCCGGGCGTGCCGACCATGTATCAGGCGCTGCTAGACTGTCCCGATATTGAAGGTACCGATTTTGCCTCGTTGCGCGCCTGCATTTCAGGCGGGGCGCCGCTTCCTGCCGAATTGAAGGCGCGATTTGAATCGCTAACCGGCGCAGTCGTTATTGAAGGCTACGGCCTGACGGAAAGCTCAGGCGTGGTTTCGTGCAACCCTTACGAGGGCGTCAATAAATTGGGCAGCATCGGCCAGCCGATCCCCGGCACCGACGTTAAATTGCTCGATAAGGAAGACCCGACCAAGCCTGCACCAGATGGCGAGCCCGGCGAGCTTGCCTTCTCCGGACCGCAGGTCATGTGTGGTTATTGGGGGCGCCCTGAGGCCGATGCCGAGGTGTTTGTCGGCAAATATCTGCGCACCGGTGATGTGGCGACCATCGACGAAGATGGCTTCATCTTCATCGTAGACCGCTTGAAGGACATGATCGCTGTCGGCGGTTTCAAAGTGTTCCCCAGTCAGGTTGAGGATGTCCTCTACAAGCATCCTTCGGTCAAAGAGGCATTGGTGATTGGTGTGCCTGACAGCTATCACGGTGAAATGCCGCGCGCTTTTGTGACATTGCAGGAGGGTGCTAGCGAAGATGGCGCTGCGCTGACCGCGTGGCTAAACCCGAAACTCGGCAAGCATGAGCGTGTTCAGTCGGTGGTGGTCATGGATGTGTTGCCCAAGACGATGATTGGCAAGCTTGATCGCAAGGCGCTGCGGGCGGCGGTCGGGGTTTAGCCAAAGGGAGCAGGCTTTGTCCGACCCTGATCCACTTGTTCGCAAGATCATCCATGTTGATATGGATGCCTTTTATGCCAGCGTCGAGCAGCGGGATAATCCTGATTTACGTGGGAGACCGGTTGCCGTCGGCGGCTCATCCAAGCGCGGGGTGGTCGCCGCAGCAAGTTATGAGGCGAGGGCTTTCGGTGTCCGCTCGGCCATGCCATCGATAACCGCGCAGCGCCAATGCCCCGACCTGATTTTCGTAAAACCCCGTTTCGAGGCCTACAAAGCCGTTTCACGCCAAATCCGTGAGATATTCGCGCGGCATACCGACATCATCCAGCCGCTTTCGCTCGACGAAGCTTATCTGGATGTCACAAGGGACAAGACCGGCCTCGGGTCTGCAGTCAAGGTCGCCAAAGCGATACGCGCCGCCATTCGAGAAGAAACCGGCCTCACCGCCAGTGCCGGAGTCAGCTACAATAAGTTCATCGCCAAGCTGGCTAGCGACCAGAACAAGCCCGATGGCTTGTGCGTCATTCTGCCCGAAAAGGGCGCGGCGTTCGTGGCCATGCTCCCGGTCCGGCGCTTCCACGGCGTTGGCCCGCGCACCGCCGATAAAATGGCGAAGCTCGGCGTGCACACGGGTGCCGATCTTGCGACCAAGGACCAAGCTTGGCTGACGCATCATTTCGGCAGCTGGGGCGGTTATTTATTCAATGCCGCGCGCGGCATCGACGATCGACCGGTCAACGCCAACAGCATCCGCAAGTCTTTGGGTGGCGAAACAACTTATTCCGATGACAAGAACGGCGAGGCTGAACTGCGCGATGCGCTGGAAGAAATCATCGAACTGGTTTGGGAACGGATCGAGCGCTATCAGGCGCGTGGCAAAACTTTGGTGCTCAAGGCGCGCTATTCGGATTTCCGCACGGTAACGCGGTCACGCACTATCGGCCATGTCATCACTGAACGCGGGGAATTTTCCTCGCTCAGCCATGCACTGCTTGACCAGATTTTGCCCGCCCAATTGGGCATCAGGTTACTGGGGCTGACACTGACCGGCCTAGTCGGCGAGGAGAGCGGTCATGACGACGTAACCCCGCAAGCGAGTTTTGCATTCGACTCCCTTGAAAATTGAAGATATCCTTTACATATCACGATACTGATTTAGGTGCCTAATACAGGGAGCGATATATGGCCCGCCCTCAGACCGATATCTACGAAGGCAGGGAACAGCTTTTGGAGGTCGTCGACGACCTTGTCCGAAAACGTGGTTCCGACGATATTTCGATGACGGATCTTGCGGCAGCAGCGGGCATGTCGCCGTCCAATCTCTATCGATTCTTCGAAAACCGTGAGGCACTGCTTGAAGCCGTTGCAGAACGGTTTTTCGCCGAAAAGGTGAAAATCATGGAGGAAGTCACCGCAGCCGACCTGCCCATCCGCGACAAGATGTTTCAATATTTCGGTCGCCGGTTCGAATTGATGGTCCAGCAATATGAGGCTGAACCGGATTTGTTGAAAAGCTATCTGGAGATTGGCCAGCAACATTTCGAAGTGGTACGAGGCTATGTCGATCTCGGCGATCATTATCTCGCGCTCATCGTTGCAGAAGCGATGGAGCAGGGCTATTTCGAAGGTCTGTCGATTGACGAAAGCGTGTCGCTAATCAATCAGATGATGCAGTGCTACACTAACCCTGAGGCCATCATTTACATCGGCACGGGAAAGCTTAAAGTCGAGAAACTGGCGCGGATTGTAGATACGATTTTTGCCGGCCTGAATAGCAAGGCGTTCGCGGTGCCGGTAACGGTGCATCACATTAAAATCGTCTCCTGAGTTCTTGCCAATGACGGGACGCTCTGCCAAAGGCGCGCTTCTGTCGTAACAGACGGGCGATTAGCTCAGTGGTAGAGCACTCGCTTCACACGCGAGGGGTCACAAGTTCAAACCTTGTATCGCCCACCATCTTTGCCGCATAAACCGCCGTGCGGAGTATGGTGGTGGACAAAAATCCCTTGCGCAAGCGAGGGGGTTATCCCCACAAATGCACAATCGCTTTTACATTGCCTTCGCCCTGATTTAAGCAAGCGATTAAATCAGGGTGGGAGGCTCATCATGCAAGTTACAAACGCGGTATTTCCTTCGATAGAGCAGGCCAAGGGATTTTTCGGAAGCTCGGAAAATGGTCCATTCGTCATGATCAATTTGCTTAAATTCAAGGACAACGCGGAATATGCCGATGGCAGCGACGCCAATCTTACCGGCGCGGCGGCTTACGCACGATATGGCAAGTCAGTACAGGCGTGTATCGCGTCCATCGGTGGCCGCCAGATTTATGCCGGCAACGTGAGCGGCCTCATGATGGGCGAGGTTGAGGAAATATGGGACATGGTGGCCCTCGTTGAATATCCGTCGCTCGCGGCGATGCAGGCGATGGTTTCGTCGCCCGAATATCAGGCCATCGAGCATCATCGCAAGGCGGGCCTTGCGGGTCAGCTCAATATCCGCACCAACCCGATTGGACGCTAGCTCATGAAACCAATCAAAAACCGCATCACCGAAATGCTTGGTGTCGAATATCCGATCGTTCAAGCGCCGATGGGCTGGATCGCGCGCGCACAACTGGCGTCGGCTGTTTCCAATGCGGGAGGACTAGGGATTATCGAAACCTCGTCCGGCCAGCTTGAGGAAGTGCGCGCAGAAATCATCAAGATGCGCCAGCTGACCGACAAACCATTCGGCGTAAATATCGCGCAGGCTTTTGTCCGCGACCCGGGCATTGTCGATTTTGTCGTTGAACAGGGCGTGAAGTTTGTCACCACTTCGGCGGGTGATCCTAATAAGTATTGCGGGCCTTTGAAGGCCGCCGGGTTGACCGTGTTCCATGTCGTGCCAACATTGGCAGGCGCGCTGAAGGCAATAGCTGCGGGCGTTGACGGTTTGGTTGTGGAAGGCGGCGAGGGTGGCGGGTTCAAAAACCCCAACGACGTCGCGTTAATGGTGCTACTGCCGTTGATCCGCAGCAAGGTCGATGTACCGATCATTGCCGCGGGTGGCATGGTCTGCGGACGGTCGATGGCTGCGGCTTTTGCGCTGGGGGCAGAGGGTATCCAAATGGGTACGCGCATGGTCAGCGCCGCGGAATCTCCGGTACATCACAATTGGAAAGACGCGATTGTTAACGCGAAGGAAACCGATACGCTGTTCCTCAATCGTCACGGCCCCGGCCCCGCGCTGCGCGCGCTGCGTACCGAGCGCACGACCAAGCTCGACCGCGAACCGACCGATAACATCATGGCCGAAATGCGCGGCGTACTTGATCTCTATTTCGGCGGCGATATGGAGGCGGCGATTGCGCTGTCGGGGCAGGTCGCGGGACGGATCGACGAGGTGAAACCGGCCAAGCAGATCATCGATGAAGTCATCGCCGAATTCCATGCTATCATGGGCGAACTGGCCAAAAGCTATCTTTAGGAGCGCGCTTGGACCCTGTCCTTGAAGAATTTCTGAGCGATCCAGCGGCCGATCTATCCGCGCTGCACGACGTCGCGCGGATCAAAAATATGCTCGAGCAGTGCGCGCGCGAAGGTCGGGCGATCAGCTATTCGGAGCTTCTGCTCAATCTCGGATTCCGGTTTACCCGTCCCAAGATGCGCGCGGTGTGCAAGACTTTAGACCAAATCGATCAACTGACCGCAGCCGAGGACGCGCCAGCACTTGCGGTGTTGGTCGTACGTGAAGGCGACGGGTTGCCAGGGCAGGGCTGGTGGACTGGGCGGACTGACTATCAGGGCGAATGGATGGGTCCAGCGGCACAGGCGCAAGTGCGGAAGTTGCAGGATTCGGTGTTTGCTTATTGGAGAGACAGACGGCCATGACCGCCGACTTCGCCAGCCGCGTTACGCACTTCGCCCGGCGAAGTCTGGGTGGAACTGCGACGGTCGAAAATCTGCACCGCCTGACGGGCGGGGCGAACATGGAAAGCTGGTCTTTCGATTTTGACGGCCAAGGCTATGTGCTGCGATGCTCGCCTTCGACCGAACTGATGGCGGGCCGTGTCTACGGCCATGACGTTGAGGCGGCCGTGGTACGTGCGGCGTTTGCGGCAGGGGTCAAGGCGCCTGAAATTATTGGTGAGATCGAAGCTGTTGACGGGCTTTGTACCGGTTATTTAATGCGAAGGGTCGAGGCGGAGGTTAATCCTGCGAAGATACTGTCCGAGCCACCAAGATCGTTACTCGGAGATTTGGCGCGCGAACTGGCTGCGATACATCAAATTCCGCTCGAAAAATTACCGACTTTGCCATCGCCTAATCACGCAACATTTCTCGCTGACCTCAAGGTCAAGTTCATCGAATATGGCGGTGACCGACCGGTGATGGCGCTCGCGTTCAAATGGCTTGAAGATAACGTCCCAACAGCTGTCGAACCTGTATTGATCCACGGCGATTTCCGGATGGGCAATATCATGGTCGACGCGCAAGGTCTGGCGGCAATACTTGATTGGGAGCTAGCACATCTCGGCGACCGGCATCAGGACCTCGCATTTGGCTGCATCAACAGCTGGCGTTTCGGTCATATCGATCGCCCCGCATTCGGGGTCGGCCAGTTGGAAGACCTGTTCTCCGCGTACGGATGCGAAAGCGGCATTTCGGTCGATCCGGATCGCTTCCGCTGGTGGCTGGTATTCTCGACGCTCTGGTGGGGCATATGCTGCCTGCAAATGGCCGAAATCTGGCGCAGCGGGCTCGATGCAGGATTGGAGCGCGCAGTTATCGGGCGGCGCGCCTCGGAGACCGAGGTCGATCTGCTGATTTTGTTGGAAGAGGACGCGCCACAAAGCGAACGCGCGCCAATCTCGCTGCTACCGGCTGGTGATGCCCGCCGCTTGGGCGAGCCATCGCCAACTGAAATGCTGGAGGCGCTTGCCGGCTGGATCGAGGCTGACATTAAGCCTGCAGCTCAAGGTCGCGAGCGTTTCATGGCGTCGGTCGCGCTCAATGCGCTTGGTATGTTGCAGCGAGAAGCGACGCAACCGGTCCAAATTCATGACCAAGTATTGGCCGACGAATTACTCGCAGGTCATCAATCGCTTTCCACCCCGGGCGTACTCGCTAGTCTTAAATCAAAATCGCTGGCCAAGCTCGCTGCAGACCAGCCGAAATATTCCGCTTTGGCCGCTGCCACCAAGAAATGGAGCATCTAATGCTGTTCGAGATACCGCAAGACATTAAGGATTATCTGGCCGTGCTCGACGATTTCATCGAACGCGAGATCAAACCGATACAGAACCGCGACGACAATATCCGTTTCTTCGACCACCGGCGGGAAAATGCCCGCACCGACTGGGATAATGAAGGCCTGCCGCGCGCCGACTGGTGGGCATTGCTCGCGGAGATGCGGCAAGTGGCGGATAAGGCAGGGCATTACCGCTATGCAATTCCGGCGGAATTTGGCGGCAAGGACGGTTCGAACCTGTCGATGGCGGTGATCCGGCATCACCTCGCGCACAAAGGGCTTGGCCTGCACAACGACCTTCAGAACGAAAGCAGCATCGTCGGCAATCTGGTGCAGGTCCTAATGCTACGCGATTTCGGCACCGAGCAACAGAGACGCGACTTCATCCCGCCAATGCTGGATGGCAAGATGGGCTGGAGCTTCGGCCTGACCGAGGAGAATCACGGCAGCGACGCTACCCACATGGACACGTCCGCCGTTTCCGAAGTCCGCGACGGCATTGCTGGCTACCGCATCAACGGCGACAAGATGTGGACCACGGGGCTACCCTACACATCGCACGTGATGACCTTCGCCCGCACCAGCGGCGAGGACGGCAAGGCGCGCGGCATCACATGCTTTGTCGTCCCCACCGACGCGCCAGGTTTCGAGATCGGCGAATATATGTGGACGTTCAATATGCCCACCGATCACCCGAAGGTGAAATACAACGACGTCTGGGTGAGCGAAAGCGCGATACTCGGTGAACTCGACAAAGGCCTGGCCGTCGCGCAGCATTTCGTCCACGAAAACCGCATAAGGCAGGCGGCTAGCTCGCTCGGTGCGGCGCAATACTGCATCGACGAGGCGGTAAAATATGCGCGCGAGAGGAAACCTTTCGGCAAGCCGCTCGCTGTAAACCAGGGTATCCAGTTCCCCTTGGTCGAACTCCAAACCGATGCCGAAATGTTGCGGCTGCTGATATATAAGACCGCCGCCGAAATGGACACGATGTCAAAGCCCGAAGTTGCCGGTCGCCTGTCCGACAAGGTTAGCATGTGCAACTACAAGGCCAATCGCCTCGTCTGCAACGCCGCCGATTTCGCGATGCAGGTGCATGGCGGGCTGGGCTATTCGCGGCATAAGCCATTCGAACATATCTACCGCCATCACCGCCGTTACCGCATCACCGAAGGCGCGGAGGAGATTCAGATGCGCAAGGTTGCGGGGCATTTGTTCGGGTTCATGGGATAAGCAAGATGCAACAGGCTCAAGATTTCTGCGATGAAAGCATGGCGCTCGCTGAACTACTCGCTCCGCTCTCCGACGCGGAGTTCGAAACGCCCACGCTTTTCAAAGGCTGGACAATTAACAATATCCTGCGCCACCTCCATGTCTGGAATGTTGCCGCCGATCTTGCGCTCACCGATGAAGCGGCATTTGGCGAATTCGTTGCGGCGATGATGGCGGGCATTCGCGGCGGTCGGCTACCGGATTTTGAGGCCAGCTATCTTGATGGTTTGTCGAGTCAGCCGCTGCTGGCAAAATGGGCTGAACAATATCGCGCGATGACCCCGCGATTTGCCGCGGCCGATCCCAAACACCGCGTCAAATGGGTGGGACCCGAAATGAGCGTGTTGAGCTCGATCACCGCGCGGCTGATGGAAACATGGAGCCATGCTCAGGCGATCTATGATGTGTTGGGCGTCGAGCGCATCGACTCTGACCGGATCGGCAATATCGTCCGGCTGGGGGTCAACACTTTTGGGTTCGTCTGGAAGAACCGGCGGATGGAGTCGCCCGGCCCGATGCCCCGCCTCCGCCTCACCGCGCCATCGGGGGCGCTATGGAAATATGGCGAAGGCGATGACCTGATCACCGGCCGCGCCACCGAATTCTGCCAGGTTGTCACGCAATGCCGCAACATCGCCGACACGTCACTTGAAGTGAAGGGCGAAGTCGCGCATCAATGGATGGCGGTCGCGCAATGTTTTGCCGGTCCGCCGCAGGAGCCGCCAACACAAGGCACAAGAATTCGCAGGGGAGTTTGAGAATATGAAGACATTGGCATTTGTTTCGGCAGCCACATTGGCATTTGCTAGCTCTCCACTGTCGGCACAGACGCCTGACCAAGTAACCGTCATTCACGCAGGTCAATTGCTCGATAAGCCCGGTTTGCCGCCGCGCGGACAATCGACGATCATCGTTCGCAATGGCAAAGTCGCCGAGGTCATGAACGGCCATCAGGCAGGCCCGGCAGGCGCGACTATGATCGACCTGAAAGACAAGTTCGTCCTCCCTGGCCTGATCGATAGCCATGTCCACCTCGACAGCGACGCGGGCGGCAATGCGGCTCTTATCGAAGGTGTCACCGACAGCCCCGCACGCGCCGCATATCGAGCGGCGGGCAATGCGAAGAAGACATTGATGGCTGGTTTTACCACTGTGCGTAACCTCGGCGACGGCTCCGGCGCGACGCTGGCCTTGCGCGATGCGGTTGCGGCGGGCGAGCTGCCTGGGCCGCGCATCATCGACGCGGGTCGCTCGATTTCCACCACCAGCGGCCATATGGACGCCACACTCAGCCTCGGCGAAGATTTGCACTCTGCAATCGGTCAGGAAAATCTGTGCGACGGCGTCGAAAGCTGCCGCCATGCGGTGCGCCTTCAAATCCGTCGCGGCGTCGATGTCATCAAGATCGCCACGACTGGCGGCGTCAACAGCCGCATCGGCGCTGGCCTTGGGCGGCAGTTGTTCGATGACGAGGTAAAGGCGTTGGTCGACACCGCGCATCTTTACGGTAAAAAAGTGGCGGTCCATGCGCATGGCGAAGATGGCATCAATGCGGCGCTGGCCGCCGGAGCGGACTCGATTGAGCACGGCACAATGCTCGATGATGCCAGCATCAAATTGTTCAAATCATCGGGCGCTTATTATGTCCCGACCTTATCCACTGTAAACGGCTACATCGAGCGTCTGGCAAAAGACCCCGACGCCTATCCGCCGGACGTGCTTGCAAAGGTCAAATGGCGGATCGGAGTGACCGGCAAGAGCCTCGCCAAAGCTTATCCTGCGGGTGTGAAAATCGCCTTCGGCACCGATGCAGGTGTGTCGAAGCACGGCAAGAACGCCGATGAATTCGAACTGATGGTCAAACACGGCATGCCCGCCAGCGCCGCGATTCAGGCCGCGACGATGAATGCTGCGACTTTGCTAGGCGTGGATAAGGAAGTAGGTTCGCTTGAACCTGGGAAGGCTGCGGATCTCATTGCGGTAGCAGGTGATCCAACAGCAGACGTTACTACATTGAAGGTAGTGCGCTTTGTGATGAAAGATGGGCGGGTGTTCAAGGCCGAGTAGCCGTTACGTCAGTCGATGATTGACATAATTGATGAGGTCTAATGCATATTTATGACATATTCGTCGCAATGGCTGTTCAGTGCATGCGCAGGGGTATGGCTGATAAAGCCATTAACAAAACCGGCTGGTGCAGCTGAAAGTTAAGCGGTTCAGGGGCGGATGATAATGCCGACTTGCGGGTCGGCTCTGCCCTCAAGCGTCTCGATAAAAGCAGCAGCGGCGGCATCGAGGCCGTGACGTTCGTCGATGGTAACAACGCCATCGACCGCACTTAGGAAGCTTTTCCATCTGGCACCGACGGCCTCGCCGAAGCCTTTGAGGCCAAGTTCCTGCACTGTTGCGACCGCGTGATCGGGGGCGAAGAACAATATCGGTTTCGGACCGGCTATTTCGCCCCCGCTGCTGCCAGCGCTGTTTACACCTCGTGCATCGACATGCGTGGCGCCCACGAGGCAACTATATTTCAGGTGTGCACCGAGTGCTTCGTGGATGGTCCGGAGCAGGACGGAGTTTCCGGCGAAATCGACCGATACCGAAAGCGTCTGCGGCAAGGCTGCGACATCTTCATAAGCCATGACATCGTTATATAGGCCGGTATTGGAGACGAATTCGATATTGCCCTTTGACGTTAGGCCAATGCGTGTGATGTCCGGTGACAGGTCTTTGGCAACGCTGGCGAGACTCATCGACGTCTTGGAAGATGCACTGGTCATGATCAAATTCTGCGCGCCGAACCAACCTTCGCGGCGGAACATGGCTTCGATTAGAAAACCGGTTTTGAACAATGGGCCAAACAGCATCCGTTCAGCCTCTTTGGCGGGATCATGCTCGGGGTCGGCGTTGAGGCGGCTATACTGGTTATAGATCGGGCTCATCGGCTGCCGGTGCGGAACCATATCAGTGAAGCCACCGGCGCTGATCTTGCCGGGCAGGATATCGAGATGCGTGCCCATCGGGAGGTAACCGTAAACCCGTTCACCGACTGTGATGACGGGATGGCGCGATTCCTCGACGACAGCGTGCCCCCACATCGGGACCACGCCCCAATCTTCGCGCGCCGGAAAAAAATTCCAATAGCCGAACATATCGCCGATAACCGCATAAGTGATATTGTTCGCAGTGACTGAGAAACTCTCGATTTTGAGTCGGATTCCGCCGTCGCCCAGCGGGGGCAAGGCATCTTCGTGGAGTTGCGTCTCGGTCAGAGCAGATTTTTTCACCCAAACAGTTGACGCCATGTTTCTCTCCCTACAACTTGATGTGATTCAATCTTTGACAATCACATTGAAATGTGAAAATGAAGAATCATGAGCACCCAACTTATCACCAAACTCCGCAGCCTCGTCAATGACGGCGGCCTCTCCCGCTCCGGCCTTGCCCGCGCCGCCGGCTTGCACGCCAACACGTTGCGCGATCTCGATCAGCCGGACTGGAACCCGACTGCCGATACGCTCCGAAAGCTTGAAAGCTACCTATTTGCTAATGACGATACGCCAGCGCTCGTGCCGATTGAGGAAATCATCGAAGAGGCGCGCAATGGCAGGATGTATATCCTCGTCGATGACGAAGACCGCGAGAATGAAGGCGACCTGATCATCCCAGCGCAGATGGCAACGCCCGATGCGATCAACTTCATGGCGACGCATGGCCGCGGGCTGATCTGTCTGTCGATGACAAAGCAGCGGTGCGAGCAACTGGGGCTCACCCCGATGGCACGCGAAAACCGCGAAAGCATGCAAACCGCGTTTACCGTCTCGATCGAAGCGCGCGAAGGCGTGACGACCGGTATCAGTGCTGCAGACCGGGCGCGCACCATTTCGGTTGCGGTTGATGCCAGCAAAGGCCCGGACGACATTGTCTCACCGGGCCATGTCTTCCCGCTAACCGCGCGCGACGGCGGGGTATTAGTGCGGGCAGGGCATACCGAGGCTGCGGTCGATATTAGCCGCCTTGCCGGTCTCAATCCGTCTGGCGTCATTTGCGAGATCATGAAGGACGATGGCAGCATGGCACGGATGGACGACCTTGTGTCGTTCGCGCGTTTGCACGGCCTCAAAATGGGCACGATCCGCGACCTGATAGCCTATCGCCGCAAGCATGACCATCTGGTCGAAAAGCGCGCGGAGATGAAGTTCAGCAGCAAATGGGGCGGCGACTGGACGGCTATGACTTTCTACAACAAAGCGACCGGTGACGAGACAATGGCTCTGGT